>CANNEW010000178.1 GCA_947503685.1 Comamonadaceae bacterium
CTTTGGCATGAGCGGCCAGCGCTTGACGGGCCATGCCTTGATTGAAGGCAAGCGCCGTGGCGCAAAGCGCGTTTGCGTCACCATGTGTATCGGTGGCGGCATGGGCGCTGCGGGTATTTTCGAAGTCTTGTAAAGGACGTTTGCTATGAAGCTGCGCGCAACCATCGACTTCTTATTGCACGACTGGTTGCATACAGAGCAGCTCAACGCGCGCCCGCGCTTTGTCGACCACTCGCGCGATACCTTTGACGCAGTGCTCGATACCTGCGAGCGTATTGCTCGCGAAAAATTCGCACCGTTTAACCGCCTGGTGGACACGCAGGAGCCGCGCTTTGACGGCGAGAAGGTCATATTGCCGCAGGCTAGCCAAGACGCTGCCGATGCTTACGCGGCATCGGGCATGCTCAGCGCGGCGCAGGACTACGACATCGGCGGCATGCAACTGCCCTACAGCGTTGAGGCTGCCGCCAACGCTTTTTTCGCCTGCGCGTCGGTCGGCATTGTCACCAATATGCTCACCCAGGGCAATGCCAATTTGCTGATGGTGCATGGCACGCAGACGCAAAAAAAGATATTCGCGCTGCAAGAGTTTTCGGGTCGCTTTTCCGGCACCATGTGCTTGAGCGAGCCGCAAGCAGGCTCTAGTCTGTCTGACATCGTCACCCGCGCGGTTCCCGATGGCGAAGACTATCAGGCCGAAGTCTTAGGTCCGCGCTACCGCCTCAAGGGCAACAAGATGTGGATCTCCAGCGGCGAACATGAGCTCAGCGAGAACATCATCCATCTGGTACTAGCCAAAATCCCGGATGCACAGGGCAAACTGGTGCCCGGCACGCGTGGGATTTCGCTCTTCATCGTGCCCAAGAAACTGGTCGATGCCAATGGCGAATTGACAGGTGTGCGTAATGACGTGGCCCTGGCGGGCCTCAACCACAAGCTGGGCTGGCGCGGCACCACCAATACCTTGCTCAATTTCGGCGAGGGCAAGTTCCCGGTGGGCAGCAGCGCCGGACTCGATGGCAAGGGCGCCGGCGCTGTCGCTTACTTGGTGGGCCGGCCCGGCGACGGTTTGCGTTGCATGTTCCACATGATGAACGAAGCGCGCATCGGTGTCGGCATTGCGGCCACCATGCTGGGTCTTGCCGGCTACTACGCTGCGCTGGACTATGCGAAAAATCGGCCCCAGGGACGGCCCATGGGTGCCGGTGGTAAGGACGCCACACAGCCGCAGGTACGCATCATCGAGCACACCGACATCAAACGTATGTTGCTGGCCCAGAAGGCCTATGGCGAGGGCGGATTGGCGCTGGCCTTGTATTGCGCCCGCCTGGTCGATGAGCAGCACACTGCTGAACCCGCCGCTGCGGACGACGCGCGGCTGTTGCTGGAGGTGCTGACGCCCATCGCCAAGAGCTGGCCTAGCGAATGGTGCTTGGAAGCCAATTCGCTGGCGATCCAGGTGCATGGGGGCTATGGCTACACGCGGGATTTTCCGGTGGAACAATACTGGCGCGATAACCGCCTGAACATGATCCACGAAGGCACGCACGGCATCCAGGCCTTGGATTTGCTGGGCCGCAAAGTGTTGATGGAGAACGGCAAAGGCATGCAGTTGCTGGCTGCGCGCATGCAGGCCACGATGGCCCGCGCTGCTAGCCTTGCTGGGCTTGACGCCCATGCGGCAGCGCTCGGGCAGGCGCTGGCGCAGGTAGGTGCGGCGACCCGCGCCGCTTGGGCCACCGGTGTGCCCGGCGAGGCCCTGGCCAATGCCGTGCCTTATATGCAGGCCTTTGGTCACACGGTGCTGGCCTGGATCTGGCTGGATGTCGCCTGTGCCGCGCTGGAGGCCGACCCGCCAGCGCAGCGCGCGGCGACCCAGGGACGCTTGGGCGCCGCCCAATTCTTCTTCCACTATGAGCTGCCCAAAATCGGAGCCTGGTTGTCTGTGGTTCAATCCAGGGATATGACCTGTGCGACATTTCCCGAGGAGGCTTTCTAATGGCATTTTTAAAGAAGTACAACGGCACGACCGATGTGCGTCTGCTGCGCCTGGAGCGCCTGATCTGGATACTGATTTACGGCGGTTTGCTCTCCACAGTGCTCTCCGGCTTTGCTCGAGACGCCGGTGCCCAGGGCCATGTGGCGCTAATGGCCTGCGGCTTGTTTGCTGTAGCGGCGGGCGTGGTGCTGATTTTGGTGCGTTCGCGTCTGCGCGAAGACGACGGCAAAACCTGAATTTCTAGCCCGTAGCGCGTCAGCCTATCGCTGGCGTGACACAGCGGACCTGGCGGCAGGGCGACAATTTAGGCAGCGCCGCTGTGGCTGCCGCCTTCAACTCTTCAATCGGAACACGCTATGACACGTACTATTCAACAATTGTTCGACCTGACTGGGAAAACTGCGCTGGTGACCGGCGGTTCGCGTGGCCTGGGCCTGCAAATGGCCCATGCGCTGGGAGAGGCCGGTGCCAAGATCATGCTCAGCTCGCGCAAAGCCGAAGACCTGGAGCAGGCCGCCGCCGAGTTGCAAACCGCAGGCATTGATGCCCGCTGGATCGCTGCCGATTGCGCCAAAGACAGCGAAATCGCCCGTTTGGCTGACGAAACCCTGCAACGCATGGGCGATGTGGACATTCTGGTCAACAACGCCGGTGCCGCTTGGGGCGCTCCCGCCGAAGACCACCCCATCGATGCCTGGGACAAGGTGATGAACCTCAATGTGCGCGGCTACTTTCTGCTCAGCCAAGCGATCGCCAAGAAAAGCATGATTGCGCGGCGCTCGGGCCGCATCATCAATGTCGCCTCGATTGCCGGTTTAGGTGGCAACCCCGAAGGCATGAATACCCTGGCCTACAACACCTCCAAAGGCGCGGTCATCAACTTCACCCGCACGCTGGGCGCCGAATGGGGCAAGTACAACATCACAGTGAACGCGATTTGCCCGGGCTTTTTCCCCAGCCGGATGACCGCCGGTACGCTCAAGGCCATGGGTGAAGAGCGTCTGGCCGCGCACGCCCCGCTCAAGCGCCTGGGCGATGACGAAGACCTCAAAGGCCTGTGCCTGCTGTACGCCTCCGAAGCTGGCAAACACATCACCGGTCAATGGCTGGCGGTGGACGGCGGCGTGAGCGTGGTCACGGGTGGCTGAAGAGGTGCCATCCGCAGCCGAGCAGGCGGCGGCTTCCTGGCGCACTTTGGGCGGCGAAAGGCTGCAAATCCCTTTTGTCGCACATATGGGCTTTGTCCTAGCGCAGTGCGCCAACGGCCACTCCGAAATTGGCTATGCCCCGCTGCCCGAGCACCAGAATTCGCTGGGCGTGACGCATGGCGGCGCCCTCATGACTTTGCTGGACGTATCTATGGCTACCGCCGCCCGTAGCGACACACCGGGCCAAGGCGTGGTGACCATCGAAATGAAAACCAGTTTTATGCAAGCGGCCAGCGGCCCCTTGGTGGCGCGCGGCCAGTTACTGCACCGCACGGCCACACTGGCCTTTACCCAATCGACGATTTACGATGCCAAAGGCCGGGCCTGCGCCATGGCCGTGGGTACTTTCAAATACCTAAAAGAAGTGTCCCGCTCGGCAACGCTTTTGCAGCGTGCAGCCACGGGCAGCAACACGGAGTAAAAAATGCCGCTGAACCGCCAAATCCACCTCATCAGCCGCCCCAGCGGGCCGCCCGGCTTGGACAATTTCAGCCTGGTCAGCACCCCAACGACCGACTTAGAGGAAGGCGAGGTGCTGGTGCGCCACCATTACCTCAGCCTGGACCCGTACATGCGTGGGCGTATGAACGACGCGAAAAGCTATGCCCAGCCCCAAGCCTTGAACCAAACCATGCTTGGCGGCACCGTGGGGGAGGTGATCGCATCGCGCAAGCCCGGCTTTGCCGTGGGTGACAAGGTGGTGGGTATGGGCGGCTGGCAGGAATACGGCGTGGTGCCCGCGGCCATGACCGGCATGCTGCGTAAAGTCGATGACAGCAGCATCCCCTTAAGCGCTTACTTGGGCGCAGTGGGTATGCCAGGCGTGACCGCGTATTACGGCTTGGCCCATATCATCGCGCCCAAGGCCGGTGACACCCTGGTGGTGAGCGCGGCCTCGGGCGCGGTGGGTAGTGCTTTTGGCGCCCTGGCTAAAGCGCGGGGCTGCCAGGTGGTGGGCGTGGCCGGTGGTGCGGACAAGTGCGCCTATGTGGTCAATGAACTGGGTTTTGACGCCTGTGTGGATTACAAGCAGCACCTGGACGCTGCCAGCCTGTCTGCCGCTTTGCAGGCGGTCTGCCCGCAAGGCGTTGAGGGCTATTTTGAAAATGTGGGCGGCATGGTGATGAATGCGGTGCTGCCCTTGATGAACGCTTTTGGCCGGGTGGCGGTCTGCGGCATGATTGCCGGTTACAACGGCACGCCAATTCCTATGGCCGCGCCGCAGCTGATATTGATGCAGCGCTTGCGTTTTCAGGGCTTTATTGTTAGCGAGCACCCCCAGGTCTGGCCTGCGGCCCTTGCTGAATTGGGCGCTTTGGTGGCCAGCGGTACATTGCGTGTGCGTGAAACTATTGCGCAGGGCATAGAAAGCGCGCCGCAGGCCTTTTTGGGTCTGCTTGGCGGGCGTAATTTCGGCAAGCAGTTGGTCAAGTTGATTTAGTCTGGCCCAGTGCCAGGGTCTTTACACAGGAGCGAGCATGACGCAGCACAACAGGGCGCTCTCCGAGCTTGCAGCGGTGGCTTCACCGCTTGCGGATGCGCAAGCCGGTGCGCCTGATTTGGCCCAGGGCCTGGCACCGCCCGTTAGCGCGGCGCGTGGCGAAGAATTTCGTGACGACTTGCGTACCCCCGGCGCGCTCAACGCCCAGGCCCGCAAAGCGCTCAGCGCGCAGGAACTGCTGCCTTTCACCCAACTGGACGATGTGCGCTCGCTGCTGGCGATGGCGCAAACCGGCCTGCTGCTGGTGGTCGCTGGCGCGCTGATCGTGGGCCTGTGGGGCAGCCCGTGGATGTTGGCAGGTGTGGTTTTGATGGGGATCGCGCAGCACAGCTTGTTTATCCTTTCGCACGAGGCGGCGCACTACCGTTTGTTGTCGCATCGCGGCGCCAACGATGTGCTGGGGCGCTTGATAGGTATGAGCAGTGGTGTCTCTATGTGTACCTATCGGGTAACCCACCGCCTGCACCACAACAACCTCTACGGCAGCGAAGACCCGGACACCGCCATCCACGGCGGCTACCCCCGTGGTAGGGCCTATTTGCTGCGCAAGCTGGCGCAGGATATTGTGGGTTGGAATGCCTGGAAAACGTATGCGTATTTCTTTGGTGCGCCGGCTATCAACGAAGACACGCAGCGCGCCATCCGCCCCTTGGATGACACCTCGCCGCAATTACGCAAGGCCGCGCGGCAGGACCGCTACTGGGTCGTGGGCGCACATATCGCCATGCCGCTGTTAGCTTACGCCCTGGCGGGCTGGCACGGCCTGGTGGTCTATCTGGTGGTGTGGATCCTACCTTTAATGACCACGCTGCAACCTATATTGCGCTTGCGCGCGGTATGCGAGCACGGTGCGGTGAGCGATTTGTCCTCGCCTTTGACGGCTGCGCGCAGCAACCGAACATTGGGCAATGGGCCCAATCGGGTGCTGGGTGCGGTTCTGTTCCCGCACCATGTGAACTACCACTTGGAGCACCATTTGTACCCCGCCGTGCCGCATTACCACCTGCCGGCGCTGCACCTTGCTTTGCAAACGCGCGGTGTGCTTGACGACGCCGAGGTACGCGACATACCCGAGACTTTGCGCATGATTTTTGCACCGCGCAAACCCAAAGCCGCCGCAGGAAGCTCTCATGTCTGAATCTGCCTTAACCCCGGTTCTGCACCACTACAAAATTTCCCCGTTTTCAGAAAAAGTACGCTTGGTGCTAGGCTACAAAGCCTTGGCCTGGCGCAGCGTGAGCGTGCCCAACATCCTGCCCAAGCCTGATGTGCTGGCACTGACCGGCGGCTACCGCAAAACACCGTTTTTGCAAATGGGAGCGGACATCGACTGCGACACCGC
>CANNEW010000179.1 GCA_947503685.1 Comamonadaceae bacterium
GACTCTGGCCGACGAAGCGTCACGCAAAATTTTGGTGTACCTCAAACAAGAAGATTTTTTGCAAAAAGCGGATCTGCAAACGCCCTATTCGAGTACTACCACGGCGCTTCCCCTTGGCGAACTGCCTATGCTGGTGACCGAGGTCACTATCCATTTGCATGCCAACGGACTGACCCAATTAGTGATCAAAGACGGTGGGGACGAGGAGCAAGAAGCGCGTACCTGCACCCTGAATTTGCAGTCCTTTATGGTGCACGGCCTGCTGCATTTGCTGCAGCAAGCAGTGCACCGCTCACAATGGCTGGACCCGGTGCAAGCGCCGGACCAAGAGGAAAGCGCTGCCGAAGCGGCGCAGGCACGGCGCACACAGAAGAAAACATATACCCATTGAGGGCAGGCATGGGCGCTGCGGCCTCAAGCGTTGGGTTTGTGTATGCCCCATCGGGCTAAAGCCGCATCGTCACTGACACGGGCATCCACCCATTGCGCGCCTTCCAATCCCTGCTCTTTTTTCCAAAAAGGGGCTTGGGTTTTCAGATAGTCCATCACAAACTCGCAGGCTTTGAAGCTTTCGCCCCGATGGGCCGAGGCCGCAGCGACCAGTACCACCGGCTCAGTAGGGTGCATCAGGCCAACGCGATGTACCACCCGCACGCCATAAATATCAAAGCGCTGATGGGCCTCGTCAATCATGGCTTCGATAGATTTTTCTGTCATGCCAGGATAATGTTCCAACTCCAAGGACTGGACGCTGCCGGCATGCGCCGCATCATGTACATTGCGGTCGCGAACCGTGCCTAAAAAGGTACAAACCGCCCCGATGCGTGGGTCGTTTTGCTGCAAGGCCGCGATCTCCTGGGATACGTCAAAACGCGCTGTTTGAATCCGCACACGGGCAGTAGCCGCGTTCTGAAAAGACCCGGGAGGCTGGCTCACAGCAACCCTCCGAAAATAGCTGAGGAAGGCAAGGAGCCCATTTTCATCCCCCCGTGACCGGCGGGAAAAATGCGACCTCTGCACCCGGCGTTAAGGCCGCACCTTCGTCGCACAAGGTTTGATTCAGTGCCATGCGCAGCACCCTATCACGTCCCAGCGCCTGGGTGGCGGGGCCGCCACCTTGTACCAATTCATCGCGCAACTGGCCAAGCGTTGGTGCTTGGGTTTCATACGCATGGCCGCTGCTCCCCATGGTCTCGCGGATGCTGGCAAAGAATTTGAGCGTGATCTGCATACGGATAAATGTAAGTGCTCGAATGGCAAGGAGCTCAGCCCAGCAAATCGCCTAAGCTAATGAACTGGACGGTATCGCCACGCACAATGGCGCGGCCCGGTGGGTTGTCCAGTAATCCGTCGCCCCAGACCACTGAGGTGAGCACGCCCGAGCTCTGGTTGGGGAACAGGTCCAGACCACCCTGCGTATTGCGCCTGACCCGTAAAAATTCCTGGCGCCGGTCGGCACGCGGCCAATCAAAGTCTGCGCGCAAGGCTTGCGTGGGCAAAGCCACATTCTGGACACCCTGCATACGCAGCAAAAACGGGCGCACCAGCAGCAAAAACGTGACAAAACTGGACACCGGATTGCCTGGCAGACCGATAAAGTGCGCTGCCCCCACGCGGCCATGCGCAAAGGGTTTGCCTGGCTTGATGGCGATTTGCCAAAGATCTAAGCGGCCCAGTTGCTGCACTGCCGGCTTGATATGGTCTTCTTCGCCGACCGACACGCCGCCACTGGTCAGCACAAAATCATGCGCCTGCGCAGCATCATCCAGGGCCTGTACCGTGGCGTCCAAACGGTCCGGCACGATACCCATATCCGTCACCTCGCAACCCATGCGGCGCAGCAAGGCCGCCAGAAAAAAACGGTTGGAGTTGTAGATGGCTCCGGGCGGCATGTCCTGCGGTGCGACCGCGCCCGGCATCACCAGTTCGTCGCCGGTGGAAAACAAAGCGACGCGCGGCTTGCAAGCGACTTGCAACTGCGCCAAGCCCACGCTGGCTGCCATCCCCAAAGCGGCCGGGCCCAGGCGCATGCCGCACTGCAAGACTGTGGCGCCAAGCCTAACGTCCTCGCCACGGCGGCGTATCCACTGTCCGGCAAGGGGCTGGGTCTGTACTTGTATCTGTTGTGCAGAAGAGTTCGCGCCCGGGACTTCCTGGCAATCCTCCTGCATGACCACGGCGTCGGCGCCAGGCGGAATCGGCGCGCCGGTGAATATCCGGGCGACCGTGCCCGCAAGCAGCGGCAGACCTTGGCTACCCGCGGGTATGCGTTGGGAGACCTCCAGCGCGCGTCCAGGCGCAAGATCTGCGCACCGCAAGGCATAACCGTCCATGGAACTGTTGTCCTGCGGCGGCACTTCCAGCTTGGACACCACATCCTGTGCCAGCACCCGGCCATCGGCCTGCAGAGTGCTCAGCATTTCTGAGCGTACTGGTTGGTCATCCAAAGCCGCCAGCAATTGCGCCACCGCCGTTTCAAGCGGCAAGAGCGGGCTGCGTGGCGATGAGGACATGCGGGCGGTTCAGGCGCAAGCCGCGGTGATATAGGCTTTGATCGCCTGCACATCTGCATCCATCACCTGTACGCGCTTGGGCAGGTCTTCAATGCCGACAAACTTGGCCGGACGCTCGGGCTCGCGGCCCAGCGCTTGCACAATCGTGGATGCGAATTTGATGGGCAAAGCGGTTTCCAGCACCACCATGGGAATGCCTGCCTGACGGTGAAGCTGCGCCACTTTGAGGCCATCAGCCGTATGGGGATCCACGATGACGCCATAGCGCTGCCAGGTGTCGCGGATCGTCGCGATGCGGTCGGCGTGCGTGCTCTTGCCGCTGGCAAAACCGTAAACACTTGCCGCTTGTGCAAATAGCGGATCGGCGTGCAAATCGAAGGTCCCATCGCGCGCCAGCCCGGCGCCGAACAAGTCCGTCACGCGCGCGCTGTCACGCCCTAGCAAGTCGAAGACAAAACGCTCAAAATTACTAGCCTTGGAAATGTCCATGGACGGGCTCGAGGTTTCCTGCGTATCCGCGCTCCCCCGCACCCGGTACACGCCGGTACGGAAAAACTCATCGAGTACATCGTTTTCGTTGGTGGCAACCACTAATTTTTCGATAGGAAGCCCCATCATGCGAGCCACATGACCGGCGCAGACGTTGCCGAAGTTACCACTGGGAACACAAAAAGAAACGCGCTCTGTGTTGCTGGTGGTGGCTTGGAAATAGCCAGCAAAGTAGTACACCACTTGGGCCATCAGCCGCGCCCAATTGATCGAGTTGACGGTACCGATTTTGTAGCCTTGTTTGAAGGCCAGGTCATTCGAGACCGCTTTGACCAAGTCTTGGCAATCGTCAAACACGCCACGGATGGCGATGTTGTAGATATTGTCGTCCAGCAAGCTGAACATCTGCGCCTGTTGAAACGGACTCATGCGCCCATCGGGGCTGGTCATAAAAACACGAACGCCTTTTTTTCCGCGCATCGCGTACTCTGCCGCACTGCCCGTATCGCCACTGGTGGCACCGAAAATATTGAGTTCTTCGCCGTGCCGCGCCAGTTCGTATTCAAATAAATTGCCCAACAACTGCATGGCCATATCTTTGAAAGCCAGCGTCGGACCGTTAGACAGCGCCTGCAGGTACAAGCCCTCTTCGAGTCGCTTAAGCGGCACAATCGCCTCGGAGCCAAAGACCTCAGCGGTATAAGTTTTGCGACACAAAGTGCGCAAATCAGCCTCAGGAATATCGTCCACATACAGAGACAAAATTTCAAAAGCCAGGTCTGCATAAGGCAGGGTGCGCCAACGCATCAAGGCCTCGCTACTGACCTGTGGATAGTGTGTCGGCAAGTACAAACCGCCATCAGGCGCCAGGCCTTCGAGCAAGATTTCACAAAAGCGTTTGGGCTGCGCCTGACCCTGCGCTGCGCGCGTGGAGATGTATTGCATCAGGCTAACTCTTCCTTACGGATACGCACGATGTTTTGCAGCACGGTAGGCAGCGCCTGCATACGTGCCACTGCGGCATCCATGCGCGCTTCCTGACAGTCATGCGTCAAGATGATCAAGTCGGTTTGGCTGGCACTATCGCCATCGATTTCATCGGCCTCGCGCTGCAGCACGGCGTCAATGCTGATATCGGCCTCGGCCAATATGCCCGTCACCTTGGCGAGTACCCCGGCCTGATCGGCCACCCGCAAACGAAGGTAGTAGCTGGTCACAACCTGGCTCATGGGCAGAATGGGCAAGTCACTCATCGCATCGGGTTGAAAAGCCAGATGCGGTACGCGCTGGGCGGCATCCGCTGTGTGCAAGCGCGTCACATCGACAAGGTCGGCGATGACCGCGCTGCCGGTCTGCTCGGCTCCCGCGCCGGCGCCGTAGTACATGGTGATACCGGCGGCATCACTTTTCACCATGATCCCGTTCATGGAGCCTTCTACGTTTGCCAATAAACGCCTGGCAGGTATCAAGGTGGGGTGTACGCGTAACTCAACGCCTAGCGAGGTCTTCTTTGCAATGCCTAACAACTTAATCCGATACCCCATTTGAAAGGCGTAGCTAATGTCGGTGGCCGCCAAACGGGTGATGCCCTCCACATGGTCTTTACGGTATTGAATCGGTATGCCAAAAGCGACAGAAGCCAAAATGGTTGCCTTGTGCGCGGCATCAAAACCTTCGATGTCAAAACTAGGGTCCGCTTCGGCATAACCTAAGGCTTGGGCTTTGGCCAATACTTCGTCAAAGCCGAGTCCTTTGTCACGCATTTCGCTCAAAATGAAGTTAGTCGTGCCGTTAATAATGCCGGCGACCCACTCAATCCGATTGCCCGACAATCCCTCACGCAGGGCTTTGATAATGGGAATGCTCACGGCTACCGCACCTTCAAACGCGACCATCACACCATTTTTTTGGGCCGCAGAGAAAATTTCGTTCCCATGTTCGGCCAGTAAAGCTTTATTGGCCGTCACTACATGCTTGCCGTTGGCGATTGCGCGCAAAACGAGATCTTTAGCCAAGGTGGTGCCGCCAATCACTTCCACCACAATCTCTACGTCCGGGTTGTTGACGACCTCGAAAGGGTCTGAAGTTACTTGCACCGTCTCGCTGACTAAAGACCTCGCGCGCTCCAGATCGCGGGCAGCAACAATGCATATTTCAATGCCGCGCCCGGCGCGCCTGATAATTTCTTGCTGATTGCGCAGCAACACCCGGTAAGTGCCTCCGCCAACCGTACCAATCCCCAATAAACCGACCTTGATAGGCTTCATCATGACCTTTATGCAACAAAAAAATCTAAGCGACTGCGTGACTCATGCGATACCGCTCTAAAAACCGCTCCAAGCGCCCTATCGCCTCGCGCAAATCATCCTCGTGCGGTAAAAAAACAATCCGGAAATGGTCTGGCGCTTCCCAGTTAAAGCCCGTTCCCTGCACCAGCATCACACGCGTCTCCTGCAACACATCGAGGAAAAATTGCTGGTCGTCTGCGATCGGGTACATCGCCGGATCCAGACGCGGAAACATGTACAGCGCGGCGCGCGGCTTGACACAGCTGACACCGGGAATTGCGGTAATGAGCTCATAGGCCAAGTCGCGCTGGCGGCGCAGGCGCCCGCCTTCGCATACCAGGTCGTCAATGCTTTGGTAGCCGCCCAGTGCGGTTTGAATCGCGTACTGGCCCGGCACGTTGGCGCACAAGCGCATGTTCGAGAGCATGTTCAGCCCCTCGATATAGTCCTTGGCGTGGCGCTTGTCGCCGGACAAAGCCAACCAGCCCGCCCGGTAGCCGCAGGAGCGGTAGCTTTTGGACAAGGAATTAAAAGTAAGGGTCAACACATCCTGGCTGAGTGAGGCAATCGCCGTGTGGCGCACCCCGTCGTATAAAACTTTGTCGTACACCTCATCGGCAAACAAGACTAAACCATGTTCGCGCGCAATCGCGACTATCTCCAGCAGCAATGCGTCAGAGTACAGCGCGCCGGTCGGGTTGTTGGGATTGATAACCACAATTCCCTTGGTGCGCGGCGTGATTTTGGCGCGGATGT
>CANNEW010000180.1 GCA_947503685.1 Comamonadaceae bacterium
GATTGCGCTCAGTGGCGCGGGGGTCGATGAGGTGGTGGTGGTCACCGGCTATGCGCGCGATGCGGTAGAAGCCAGTATTGCGTCCTTTCCTGTGACCTTGGCCTACAACCCGGACTTTGCGCTGGGCCAGCAAAGCTCGGTGCGCTGCGGCCTGAATGCTTTGCGCGGTAATTTCGATGCAGTGCTGGTGGCCCTGGCGGACCAGCCGCTGTTAGGCGCTGCCGATTTGACGGAGTTGATCGCCGCCTTCAAAAAACGCGCCAGCGGCCATGTGCTGGTGCCTATGGTCGATGGGCAGCGCGGCAACCCCTTGGTGATGGACGATGTGGCGCTGGCCGACATCCGCGCAAGTAGCGTCAACCTGGCCTGCCGCAACTTTGTCGAAAACCAGCCCGCTTTGGTGCATCTGCACCACACCAGCAACACGCGCTTTGTCACCGACCTGGACACACTGCAAGACATCGAAGCCTTGGGCACGCGCACCGGCTGGAAGCTGGAGTTACCGCAAGCTCTGGCCGACGCGCAGGCATGAGCGAGGCCTTCACCGGCCAATGGCCGGTGCCCATGGGGCGGCACCGCTTTGCCGGTGCGGCCGATATCAACCCGGTGCTCTCGCGCGTGTTTGCCAGCATGCGCGCCACCGATGTGGCCCTGCACCCAAAGCGCGCCGGTGCGTTTTACGCCAGCGAGGATGATTTGCTCAACCGGGTGGACGTTCCCGAGTTCCGCGCCCTGGTGCAATTCATCGTGCAGTCGCTGCAAGACACCGCGCAGCGCGCCAATGCGCAGGTCTGGCCACCGGGCCAGCAGCCGCTGCAATTGCTCCTTACCGGCGTATGGTTTCAGATTCAAAACGGCGCGGCTTTTCATGATGTGCACACCCACGGCAATTGCTCTTGGTCTGGCGTGTATTACCTGCAAATCGACCCGCCGGAAAAACGCGCCAAGCATGCGCAGTGGGGCGCGCAGAATGGCGTCACGCGCTTTTACAGCCCGATGTTCCCATTGTTAGGCGGCGCGCACATGGACATGGGCAACGCCTTCATGCAAAACGCCACCCTAGACATCAGCCCGCAAGAAGGAGAGCTGGTACTTTTCCCTGCATTCTTGCCCCACAAAGCCATGCCTTACGAAGGGTCGCGCGAGCGCATCATCCTGTCCTTCAACGCGCAAATCCACGCGCCGCAAGGCAACCAGATTTACCGCTACGCGGGGACTTGAACCGCAGATTTCAGCTATAGATAGTCCGCGCTTGCACCGCTAGCCCCGGAAAAATGCAGCGCGCAGGCGCTGGTGCTCAGGCAGTGGGACGCGCGATTTGGGGACCGACGCCGATGGTCGAGATATCATTTCCAAATAATGGGAGTGACGTTACGATGATGCAGTTCTTGCTCTTGCGACCTATACTCGCTTCAACTTTTACGATGCCAAATTCCGCCGGCCGGCAGTTCATGGCGTTCTTACTGCCCTTTTTGCTTGTCCTGACGCTAAGCGGGCAAGCGCAGGCCGGGGGCTTTCCTCCCGTCACCCGCATCGACGCTATCGCGGTCAAGCCACTGGCGTTTGAAGCGGCTTCGCTCAAGCACCCCTTGCCTATCCGTTCGGCCAAGGAGGCTGCTGCTTACTTTCCAGCGCCAGATCTGACCCGCCTGCGCCGCGAGGTAGACTTTTCCCGGCAGGTGGTACTGCTGTTTGCTTGGCGGGGGTCCGGGCAGGACCGCTTGGAACCTCTGGAGCAGACATCGCCACCGGGTGCTGTCGTATTTGCTTACACCCCTGGTCTAACGCGCGACCTGCGCGCACATCACCAAGTGTTTGTCTTGCGCGCAGATGCGGTGTGGAGCTTGCGCTAAACACGACCGCACCATCCTGTCCTTCAAGGCGCCACTTCGATCGCCGTCACCACAAATTTACCGTCTTCACGCGCCACCCCAAAGCGCACTTTGTCGCCGGCTTGGGCGGCGTCTAGTAAGGCCGGGTCTTTGACGGTAAAGGCCATGGTCATGGGGGGCATGTCCAAGGACTTGATTTGGCCGTGCTTAATGGTGATTTTGCGGCTGTCGCGGTCCACTTTGCGCACCTCGCCTTGTGCATTGTCGTCGCTTTGTGGCCATGAAGCCAAGGGTATACATGCAAGCGATAGGAGCGCCAAGGACACCAACAGGCGAGTCGCTAATGCGGCCATGGTGTCGGCCTTTAGGGGTAAGCCTGGAAAACAGTGCTGCTGCCATCCTTGGCAAGGAGCAAGACTTTGAACGGGTCTTTGCGGCCTTGGTAGACCGCGCCGTCCATGCCCGGCGAGCCCACCGGCATACCTGGTACGGCCAGCCCCACGGCCTGCGGCTTTTCGCGCAGCAGGCGGCGGATGTCTGTGGCCGGCACATGGCCTTCCAGCGCATAGCCCTGCACGCTGGCGGTGTGGCAAGAGCCCAGCGCATCAGGTATGCCCAGGCGCTTGCGCGCCGCATCGTTGCCCTGGTCATAGACCTTGACGCTAAAGCCCGCTTGCTTGAGGTGTGCGACCCAGTCCTTACAGCAGCCGCAATTCGGGTCTTTCCAGACCTCGACCGACACCGCCGCCTGCGCACCCATGACCGGTGCGGCCAGCAGTGCCAGGGCTATTTGCAGGCATTGGCGGCGCGTGGTTTTAGTGCTTGTGCGCATCGTGTTGATCCTTGTTGTTTACCGGCGCTTTACCCTTGGCCACTTCAATCTTGCCTTTCATGCCGGCCTCGTAATGACCGGGGCGCAAACAGGCAAAGTCCAGCGTCATGGCGTTGGTGAAATGCCAGACTAGTTCGCCCTGCGCGCCGGGCGCGACGGCGAGCATATTGGGCTCTTCGTGTTCCATGTCAGGGAATTTTTGCATGGCTTTGGCGTGGGCTTGCAAGTCTTTAATAGTTCCCAGTACCAGCTCATGCGGCACAGCGCCGGTATTGCGCACTAGTAGGCGTATGGTTTCCCCTTTTTTCACGCGCAAAGTGGCCGGCACAAAGCGCATGTTGTCCTGCATGTCGATGGTGACGGTGCGGCTGACTTTAGCGGCCAAACCGGGTTCACCGATGGAGGGGCCATCGTGGGCGTGGCCGCCACCATGCTTGCCGCTGGCTTGTGCCGCAAAGCTGGCGATAGAAATGAAAAGGAGCAGACTCAGACTTTTTAGTGACATAGTAAGGACTTGTTGCAATAACGGTGCGGGGCCAGCGGCAGAGGCATCTGCGAACTTCCTAGGGCTGTTTTACACGCTATGAGCCAAAACCGCCTGACCCACATCAAGCTAACGGTGACCGCCTTATCATGCCTCGGGTTCTACCAGGGACGCGGAGCGCTAAGCAAGCTAAGCTAAATGCAGGTATCTGCCACTTAGTGGATAACGACCGGGTTTTGCGCCAATCCGGCGTATTGTTCCAAGGTCTCCTCGACCTCTTCCTGGGTGGGCATATTCACCTGCCAGGCGACGATGTGCTGCTGAAACAACTCGGCCCAGGAACCATCTAAATAGACTTCTTTTCCCGAGCGCTTGTCCACGATCTCAAAGCCGTGGCGTGCCAGCATGGGTACACCCTGGGGGTATTGGTCGGTTTTGACGTCGCTCAGGGTGGTATTGCCCTGACCAAGGAATGCGGCGCTGCTGTCAGTTTGCACCTGCGCGTTGGCCAGCATATGGGTCACGGTGAAGCTGTCAGAGTCGTAAAGCGTGTTCATACGGAAGCGGCGTTGGCGGTGGAGGCCTTAGCCTAACAGGATTTACGCCGCGCAAGCCGCACAGGGCCCAATATCAGGGTTTTTGGCTGCGCGTCCAGACCATGTCGATTTCGTCGCCACTGGTCTGCGTCAGGCGTATGCGCAACGGCATGCCCTCCAGCTCGGGGGCCAGCCACAGTTCGGCACGGGTGTCGTAGTCGGCCCGGTGCTCGCGCACCAACTTGTAGGCGGTGAATTCCTTGCCCTGGATTTTCAAGCGCTCGGGCGGCGCCAGCAAAAAATCCCAGTCCTCGGCTCCGCGCGCACCTATGGTCTGGAACGCCAGCTTGCTGCCGGGCGCGAAGGCCTGTCCATCGGCCGCAAACATGGCCGCCAGTTGCACAAAAATACTGACCTGGTCTTGCGCCAGCGGCAGCAGCGGCACATCCGGCGTATTGGCGCTGAAGCTGACCTTGCCCTTGTCGCGCTCAAAATGCGCGGCTACTTCGCTGCGCACTTTTTCGCCAAAACGCAGCGGCTCCAGGCCGCGCGCGGTGATGGCGCCTTTGCTGGTCTGCACTTTGGAGCCTAACAAGAAATGGCTGATTTCCAGGCGCGCGGTGTAGTTGCCACCTTCATGCAGCCAGGACAAATCGCCCGAAACAAAATACTTAAAGCCTTTGACAATGCCTGCCACGTCGTATTTCAGGCGCACCGAAGGCGGAAACACATAGTTATAGGCGGGTGCTGCTGTCCCTTTGGGAGTGGCTACTGGGGCCAAGGCCACAGCAGCATCGGCAGCAGGCGGCGCTGTGACGCTTGCCGATGCAGCCGCCGCTAAAGGCGCAGATGCCGCCGCCGCGGCCATGCTGGCAGGGGCTGCCTCTGGCGCAGCGGGGGCGGGGGCGGGGGCGGGGGTGCTGGTGGTGGCGCCAGAAGCAGCGGTAGCCGGCGGCGCAGCAGCTTCGTCCGCGTTGGGCGCAGCAACCGGCGCAGCTTCGGAGCCAAAGCGCACCGTGTTGCCTTGGGGCGAGTCACCCGGCAGGCCGGTATTTGCAGCAATAGGCGCAACTGGCGCAGCGGCAGACTTGGGCGCCTTGTTGAGGTCCTGGGACGCCTGCGCGCTAGGGGTGAGCTCGCGATTGGCAATGCGGATGCTGCGTGTGCTGAACACGCGCCCGGCGTCCTCGCCTGCCATGCCATGGGGCATGTCAGCGAGCATGCGCGATACCCCGCGCAAAAAAAGCATATGCAGCAAAAGGACCAAGAGCAGCGTCAACAGCAAACCCCGCCAGACGCGCGTGCGAAGCTGCGGGCGGTCGCTTGGGCTAGTGCGCGCGGTGTCCGGGCCGCCTAGGCTGGCTGCGGCGTACATCTCAGGGAGCGGCAGTCTGCCAGGCTGGCGCCGGCCACTGCATGAGTTCGGCCAGACGGCAGACCACCCAACGCGCCTGGCCTTCGTCGATGACGGCTTCAGGCCCGCACAGGCCATCCAAACAGCGTTGCAAAACCTGGGCGCTGTCCGCGTCGCTGCGCAATTGCAGTTCGGTAGCGGTGCCAGTGAGCATTTGCGCCAGGTCTTCGCACAATTCATACTGCGCCGCAACGTGGGCCTGGGAGGCCGAAGGTTTGTGCGCACCGGGCGCCATGTACAAGGCCAAAAACGTCGCCGGGATAAATAGCTGGTTGCCTTCAGACATACGGTCCCCCTGAGGTCACAGGTTCACGCCACCGCAGTCTGCACAGCGGCAGCGCGCAGCTTGTCTTTTTTGCTCGGGCGCTTGCCCTTGATGCCGCCATGCGGATCCAGCGCGCCGGGCGCACCAGCCACTGGCGCTGTGGGCGCAGACGCCGTGGCTTCAAACCCGGGCTCCGTCTCTAGGCTGACAGACAGCGCTTGGCGTTTGACGATCAGTTGCCAATGCGGCTGGGTGTCCGGGCAAACAAAGCTGATAGCCAGCCCGCTTTCACCGGCGCGGCCAGTGCGGCCAATGCGGTGGGTGTAGTCCTGGGCCGAGCGCGGCAAATCGTAATTCACCACCACCGGCAGTTGCAACACATCGATACCGCGCGCGGCCAAATCGGTGGCCACGACCACCTGGATGCGCGCGGCCTTGAAGTCCTCCAGCACCTGGCTGCGTTTGCCCTGGCTGAGGTGGCCGTGCAAAGGCTCGGCGCGCAATCCCGCTTTGCGCAATTTGTCGGCCACGATTTCTGCGGCGTACTGCGTGGCGACAAACACCAACACCCGGCTCCAGTGCGCGCTAGCCATCAAATGGCGCAGCAGTCGCGTGCGTTTTTCGCTGTCCACCGCAAAG
>CANNEW010000181.1 GCA_947503685.1 Comamonadaceae bacterium
TATTGGTCATATTCCTCCTTTGTTTCCGACCAATGGAATCGGTCTAAATCGCCACCGGCGCTGTTTTTTGCGGGGGTTTTCAAAACGTCGAAGTACGCTGCAGCGCTGGTATATTGGCTCGCGTCCAGGCTCGGAATATCTTGGTACCAAAGGTAATCCTCATCTACAAAGGAACGGACCCAGGTTTTTTCATCGCTTGCAGTGCCTAGTTTTTCACCTGTGTTCTGAGCCGGGCTGACACAAGTATTGGCTAGTTGGGCTGCTGGAGCAAGGTTGGTGCTGACCTGGTTGGTACTACCACCGCCACCGCCGCCGCCGCAGGCGCTGAGCAGTGCTAGGATGGCCACGCCCATGTAGTAAACCAAGCCTGCAGGCCTGCGTGTGCGTCCTGAGAATGGCCTGTTGGATGTTTTGCTTAAGCTCGTCGATGAATGATTGCATTGCATGGATTGCTGCTTTCCGGACAACATGCTGTCCCTATGGTAAACCGAAGGCGCGCACGTGCAGTCACACACTAGCAGTATGAAACCTAGGTCTGCATGGCATCGTCCGGTCTGTATTGCCCAAGGCCATGTTGCGGCTGGAGTCCAGCACTCCGCGCAAGCCATTTTTTATAAAAATAATAGTATATATTAAAATAATTAAGTAAAACATTATAAATCGGCCGCGAGCGATAACCGCGCAGCAATAACCGCAGTCTGATACGCGCGAAATGGGCCGAGCGGCTGGGCTGAGCCTTGTAGTCAGTCCCAGCAGCCTAAGCCAATGTGCGCCAGGCCCGGTGGCTGGTGCCCAAAAGCTCGTCTGCCGCTGCCGGGCCCTCAGAGCCTGCAGCGTAGTGGGCCAGCGGAGCTTTGGGGTCGGCCCAGAACTCCTGCAGGGGCCGCACGATGTCCCATCCGGCCATCACGCTATCGGAGCGCTGAAACAGCGTGGCATCGCCGATCATGCAGTCGTAAATCAGGGTTTCATAGCCGGTGCTGGGCGCGTTTTGGAAGTAGTCCTTGTAGTGAAAGTCCATATGCACCTGGCCGATCTGGATTTTGGGGCCGGGAATTTTGGCGCCGAAAGTGAGCATCGCGCCTTCATCGGGTTGCAGCTTGATGACTAGTGCGTTAGGCGTGAGGGCTTCGGTAGCGGTGTCGCGGAAAAGCGAAAACGGCGGGCGTTTGAACTGGATGACGATCTCGCTTTGCCGCTTGGCCATGGCCTTGCCGGTGCGCAGGTAAAAGGGCACGCCGGCCCAGCGCCAGTTGTCTATGCCCAGCTTCAGGGCGAGGTAGGTTTCGGTTTTGCTGCCGGGGTTGACGCCTTCTTCTTTCAAGTAGCCCGCCAGCGCCTGCCCGTCGCGGCTGCCCGCGCTGTATTGGCCGCGCACGCTGTCGGTGACGGCGTCGACACGGTGTACCGATTGCAGCACCTTGGTTTTTTCATTGCGCACCGCGTCTGAGTCAAACGATGCGGGTGACTCCATGGCGGTGAGCGCCAGCAGTTGGAATACATGGTTGGGCACCATGTCGCGCATAGCGCCGGTGGTTTCGTAAAACGCAGCGCGCTTTTCCACGCCGACGGTTTCGGCCACCGTAATTTGCACATGGTCGATATGGTCGCGGTTCCACAATGGCTCAAAGATGCCGTTGGCAAAGCGCATCAACATGATGTTTTGCACGGTTTCCTTGCCCAGGAAGTGGTCCATGCGGTAGATCTGCGACTCGGCCAGGCTGTGGCGCAGCTGGGTATTGAGCGCCTGTGCTGAGGCCAGGTCGCTGCCGAAAGGTTTTTCCACCACCACACGGCGCCATTGTTGGTTGGTCTCATTGACCAGGCCGGAGGCACCAAGCTGGTCCACGATACCGCCAAAAAAGCGTGCACCGACGGCCAGGTAAAACATGACGTTATCGTTGACCTGGTGGCTGGTCTTGACCGCCTCCAGGCGCTTGCCCAACTCGGCATACGAGGCGGCTGCCCCGAAGTCGGCAGACAAATACGTCATACTGGAAAGTAAGCGCTGCAGATTGGCTTCGTCCAGCGTTTGGGCATAGTGCTTGTCAGCGGCAAAAGCGCGCACCGATTCCTCTACATGGCCACGAAAGTCATGGTCGCTCATTTCCAGCCGATCCACGCCAATCAAAGCGAAGTTGTTGGGCAAGAGGTTGGTGCGCGCCAAGTTGTAAAGCGCTGGCATGAGCAAGCGCTTGGTCAAGTCGCCACCGGCGCCAAAAATGACGACGGTACAAGAAGGGGCGCGTTCGCCGTGCGGCGTTTTTTCGTGTTCGATGTCTTGTGCCACAGGGTGTCCTTATGCTTTGCCGGGCTCTTTGTGGCCGCCAAACTGCTTGCGCATGGCTGAGAGCACTTTTTCTGCAAAAGTGTGGTCCTTGCGCGAGCGAAAGCGGGTGTACAGGGCGGCGGTTAACACGTCGGCGGGCACCGCCTCTTCGATAGCGGCCTGGATAGTCCAGCGGCCTTCGCCCGAGTCTTCCACGTAGCCTGAGTAGGAAGCGAGTTCCGGGTCCTCGGCCAGGGAAATAGCCGTCAGGTCCAACAACCACGACGAAACCACGCTGCCCCGGCGCCAGAGTTCGGTAATGTCAGCTAAGTTCAGGTCGTAGCGCCGCTCGGCGGGAATGCTCTCCTGATTGACGCCTTTAAGAATGTCCAAGCCCTCGCCGTAGGCCTGCATCAGTCCATATTCAATACCGTTGTGCACCATCTTCACAAAGTGGCCCGATCCGGCCGGACCGGTGTAGAGGTAGCCATCTTCGGCGGTGGACTTGCGGCCTTCGCGGCCAGGGGTTTTTTCGATGGTGCCAACGCCAGGCGCCAGGGTCTTGAAGATCGGGTCCAGGTGGTCAAAAGCGGCTTTGTCGCCGCCGATCATCATGCAATAGCCCCTGTCCAGGCCCCAAACGCCGCCGCTGGTGCCCACGTCGATATAGCGTATGCCTTTTTCTGCCAGCGCCGTGGCGCGGCGCACGTCGTCTTGGTAGTTGGAGTTGCCACCGTCGATGATGGTGTCACCGGCTTCCAGCAGGCCGGATAGGGTGTTTACGGTTGCCTCGGTAATGGCACCTGCGGGCAGCATGACCCAAACCGCGCGCGGCTTATGCAGCTGGCTGATGAAGGAGGTCATGTCCTGGCTGGGCGTGGCGCCCTCGGATGCGAGTTGGGCCACGCTGGCGGAGTTGGTGTCATACACCACGCAGGTGTGGCCATTGCGCATGAGTCTGCGCACGATGTTACCGCCCATACGTCCTAAACCAATCATTCCTAGCTGCATAAGGTCTCCAATTATGGGTAAATCGCGAAAATCGCGAAAAATAAGAAAAATGATTATGGTGCGAAATAGTGACTTCTGGACGCGTGCGACGTGAGGCAGGGTGTAAAAGTGTCTTTTTCTAGCATAAAGGTAGAAGGCTCGTCTCAAGCGCTGCCTTGATGTGCTTACCACGCATCGCGGATACGGTAGTTACGCTATTTCCCTAATTGTAAATAATGAAAAAAATGATAGTATGTAAAAACCTTGTGTACGGAAGCTCCTACGATTATGGAAAAACCCACGCATTGCCAAGTTTTGGGCATCACCAGCGGCCAACCTGGTGTTGGTAAAACTACGGTGTCGGTGAATCTGGCGGTCGCCTTGCACGACATGGGTTACGCCGTGATGATTCTGGATGCCAACTCCAGCCATAACAATGCGCAAACCGCGCTGGGCACGATCTGCCCCTTCCATCTCGGGCACTTCTTAAACGGCGATAAGTCCCTGCGCGAGGTGATTTTGAAGCGGCGCTATGGCATCAACCTGATCGCCGGCGCATCCACCATTGAGGCCATGACCACGCTCAATCCGTCCAAGGCCTCACGGGTGCTCAAGCAGTTTGGCGACATGGAGAGCGAACTTGATTTCCTGATCGTGGATATGCCGCCCGGCACCGAGCAGTCGGTGCTGTCCTTCATGGCCAGTACCAGTCGCCGCATTATTGTGGTGCGTAATGACCAGGCCGGTGTCACGGATGCCTACGCGATGATCAAAGTGCTGTGCAGCGACTTCAAACTGGACGAGATACACATCATCGTCAACGGTGTGAGCACCGAGGCCGAAGGCAAAAAAATGTTTGATGTGCTGGACAAAATCAGCCAGCGCTTCTTGACCCGTGCGCTGCATTACCTGGGCAGCGTGTCCCAGGATGAATTGATTGTTGAAGCGGGAGTACGCAACTTTTCTGTTACCGAGTATGCGCCCACCAGTCGGGGCGCGCGTGATTTCCGCCAAATTGCCACCAAGACCAGCCACTTGGCTTTACAAAAATTTGTCGATGGCGGCATAGAACACTTCATCCAGCGCTTGCTGCACTTGCACGACCTCACCCTGGAGGCCGCCTAGCGCGTCCTGCTCCAGGTGGCACGCTTAATCTAAGCTGCACCCTCGCTGTAACGCGGCGCAATGGCGTTTGGCGCCTTGATGGACGCGAGGGCCTAGTGCATTACCGGGCACTTTAGGCTGCGACCGGCGTTTTCAAAAAATTATGCAAGGCATCGAGTGCCTGGTCTGGCGCTTCCTGCAAAAGGGAGTGTCCGGCTTTGAGCGTGACTACTTTACCGTGGCGGGCCTGCGCGATCAGCGATTTGGCGCCCACTGGCGGCGTCATCTGGTCACTGGCGCCTAATAAAAACAGCGTAGGGCATTGCACTTGCGCCATCGCCTCGTCACCACCGGCATAACTGTCGCAGGCTTTGAAGCTGCGGTAAAACACATTGGCCTCTCGGTTGCTGCCCAAGACGCGGTGCATCAAGGCTTTGTTGGTGCCGTGCAGCCAGGTGCCCGGCCCCATCAGCGAGGGGGGTGGCGCCATCATCGAAAGTGAAAAAGTATTCACCATGTCGATGCCCCGGGACTGCGCGTTTTGCGCCGCATCCAGCAAAGCAGGGGAGACGCGCATGGGGTAGGCGGTGCCCACCATGGCCAGGTGGCTGACGCGGTCCGGGTTTTGCGCGGCCACTTCCAGGGCAATCAAAGATCCCATGCTGTGGCCCACCAGGGCGGCTTGTTTGATTTCTAAGGCGTCCAAGAGGCCCATGATGCTTTGCGCCGCTTCCTCTACCGATTCGGGTGCATTGCCGCCGCTTTTGCAGTGGCCGGGCAGATCGATAGCGAGCACATTGAACTGGTGGTTGGCCAGGTAGCGGCTTTGCAGACCCCAAACACTGTGGTCATGCAAAGCGCCATGGATCAGGACAAGGCTGGGCAATTCGGGTCTCAATGGCTTGCCAGCGGTGTAGGCATACAGCGGGGCGTTATTGACAGTAATCAGCACGGTACGGTCCTTGAAGATAAATGCGCGGTTGGGCCCATTGTGCCCAATCGCCAAGTTGTGGCCCAGGGCGTCACGGCACAATAGATGCATGAGCGCACCCCTGCAAGCGGAACCCGTCGATGTCGTGGTCATCGGCGCGGGCGTTGTTGGCCTGGCGGTGGCGCGCGCCCTGGCCTTGGAAGGTCGCGAGGTGTGGGTGCTGGAAGCGCAGGACAGCATTGGTAGCGGTATCAGCGCGCGCAATAGCGAAGTCATTCACGCCGGCATTTACTACCCGCAAGGCTCCCTCAAAGCCCGCCTGTGCCTGCAGGGCCGTCAAATGCTCTACGCCTATTGCGAAACGCGCAAGGTGGCCCACCGGCGCTGTGGCAAGTTGCTGGTTGCCACCAGTCCCGCCCAACTTGCAGACTTGACCCGGGTACAGGCTAGCGCGCGGGCCAATGGGGTGGACGACCTGCAATTACTGAGCGCTGCACAGGCCCTTGCGCTGGAGCCCGCGCTGCATTGCCATGGCGCTTTGCTTTCGCCTAGCACCGGCATTGTGGACAGCCATGGCTTGATGTTGGCCCTGCAAGCCGACCTGGAAAACGCAGGTTCGCAAGTTGTGCTGCACACCGCTGTCGACAGGGCAGCGCTTTCCCACACGGGCAGGCACCAGGTCTGGACACAGGACGGTACTTCCCTG
>CANNEW010000182.1 GCA_947503685.1 Comamonadaceae bacterium
TGGATTGCCCTGCGCTATGGACGAGGCAGCGTGGCTTTGCTGCGCCGCAGCCCTGCCGCTGGCCTACTCATCTCTGCTGGTTTTTTTGCGCTGGGCTCTTCGCTGTACATCGTCTCGCTGGACCTGGCCAGTGTGGCGGCGGTATCTTGCCTCACAGCAACATCCGGCTTATTTGCGGCACTGATGGCGCGCTTTTTTTTGGGCGAGCGCACGCCCCCTATTTTTTATCTCGCCATGTTGCTGGCGCTCGGAGGTGTGGGCGCTATTGCGCTGGGGGAGGGCGATGCCCGCGTGCAAGGCCTGGCCGGCACCTTTACCGGTTTGGCAGTAGCGGCGTGTTTTGCAGCCCAAAGTGTGGCGCTGCGCCGCTACCGTGCTTTTGACATGGAGCCGGCATTTTTACTGGGCGGTTTCGTGACTTTTGCCGCCATCATGGCACTGGGCTTGGTGATCGTGCCGCCTTGGCAAAGTTTGGCTGTCCTGCTCTTGATGGGCCTGGTTCAACTGGCGATCCCCTTGGTTTTGTATATGTACGGCGCGCGCAGTGTGGCTACCAGCCATATGGTTTTGATCACTATGGCCGATGCGGTGCTCAACCCTTTGTGGGTGTGGATGGTGCATGGCGAAGTGCCGCCGCAGGCGGTGTACCTGGGCGGCGCCTTGGTGCTCGGGGCTATTGCTTTGACCGCGTTTGCGCCTCCAACCGCTACCGCGCAGGTGCAGCTTGGAGCGACAGACAAATGAAAAGTGGGTGGACTACACTGCTAGCCGGTATGCAAAGCGTGACAACATTGCCTCGCTTATGCATTCCAAGGATGAAAATCAGGGGGGGTTGCAGTATCGGATGGTGCCCAGGAAGGGACTCGAACCCCCACGAAGTTACTCGCTAGTACCTGAAACTAGTGCGTCTACCAATTCCGCCACCTGGGCATTTCAGGAAAGAGAGTAATTGTATCAAAACTGCTAGTCAAACCAGCGGCTTGCTGGACGAGGTGGAAGGCGTGGTGCAAGGGCACCGCGACGGCCACGGATTTGTATCCCGCGATGACGGGGCCCCGGACATTTATTTGCCGCCCAATGAAATGCGCGCTGTATTGCACAAGGACCGCGTCAAGGCGCGCATCGTGCGCAGCGACCGCAAGGGTCGACCTGAAGGCCGTGTGCTCGAGATTTTGGAGCGTTCGGCCCAGCCCATCATCGGGCGCCTCTTGCAAGAGAGTGGCGTCTGGTTGGTGGCCCCGGAGGACAAGCGCTATGGCCAGGATATCTTGATCCCACGCGGCGCGACCGGCAATGCACGCGCCGGGCAGGTGGTCGTGGTGGAACTGGTGGAGCCACCGGCTCTGTACGGACAACCAGTGGGACGCATCAGCGAAGTGCTGGGCGAGGTGGATGATCCGGGCATGGAAATTGAAATCGCGGTGCGCAAATACAGCGTGCCCCATGAATTTTCCGTAGCCTGCCTGGCCCAGGCCAAGGCCTTACCTGACAGCGTGCGCGCGCAAGATCTTGTCGGGCGTGTGGACCTGAGTGATATACCCTTGGTCACGATTGACGGCGAGGACGCCCGCGATTTTGACGACGCGGTGTACTGCGAACCGGCCACACTGGGGCGCAGCAAAAACGCCGCCCAGGGATGGCGTTTGCTGGTTGCGATTGCCGATGTGAGTCACTATGTGGAAAACGGCGCCGCTATCGACATCGATGCCTACGACCGCGCTACCAGCGTGTATTTCCCGCGCCGGGTCATCCCCATGCTGCCGGAAAAACTCTCCAACGGTTTGTGCTCCCTTAACCCCGAGGTGGACCGCCTGTGCATGGTCTGCGACATGTTGGTCACCGAGGACGGGACGGTGCAGGCTTACCAGTTTTATCCGGCGGTGATGTGGAGCCATGCGCGCTTTACCTATACCGAGGTGGCGGCGATTCTGGGCAACACGCGCGGGCCCGAAGCTATTAAACGCAAAGCGCTGGTGCCGCACCTGTTGCACCTGCATGGTGTCTATGAGTCACTGCTTAAAGCGCGGCAAAAGCGTGGCGCCGTGGACTTTGAAACCACCGAGACGCAAATCTTGTGTGACGAAAACGGCCGTATCGAAAAAATTGTGCCGCGCACCCGCAATGTGGCTCACCGTCTGATTGAAGAGGCCATGCTCGCGGCCAACGTCTGTAGCGCGGACTTCATCATGCAAAGCAAGCATGCGGGCTTGTTCCGCGTACACGAGGGCCCGACGCCGGACAAACTCGAAGCGCTGCGCGCTTACATCAAGGCCCTGGGGCTGGGTATTAGCTTAAGCGAAACCCCCAAGCCCG
The DNA here is from genome assembly GCA_947503685.1 of Comamonadaceae bacterium. GTDB lineage: Bacteria > Pseudomonadota > Gammaproteobacteria > Burkholderiales > Burkholderiaceae_C > Allorhodoferax. Next base: position 2,314 of record CANNEW010000182.1, read on the forward strand.
GCGACTTCCAGTCCATAGCGCAGGCCACCAAAGACCGGCCCGACGCGCAGCAAATCCACGCCATGCTTTTGCGCTCTATGCAGCAGGCGATTTATACGCCGGCCAATAGCGGACATTTCGGCCTGGCCTTTGATGCTTATACGCATTTCACCAGCCCGATTCGGCGCTATCCGGACCTCTTGGTACACCGCGTTATCAAAGCGGTCCTGGCTGAAACTCGCTACCACCTACCGGTGCTACCCTTACCCGGCGAAGCGCATGCCAAGCTGGCGCGCCGCCTAGAAAAAGGCAAGTCTGCCAGGACGCCTGAAATGGGCGCCAAGCCGAAAAAAATCAGCGCTGAAAGTCTGGCCTGGCAGGCTGCGGGCTTGCATTGCAGTGCCAATGAACGCCGCGCGGACGAGGCCAGCCGCGATGTGGAAGCCTGGCTTAAGTGCAAATATATGTACGAGCATTTGGGCGAGGAATACAGTGGCGTGGTCACGGCTGCCACCTCTTTCGGTTTGTTTGTGACGCTAGATGCGATGTATGTGGAAGGCTTGGTACACATTACTGAATTGGGCGGCGAGTATTTCCGCTTTGACGAAGTGCGTCAGGAATTGCGCGGCGAGCGCACCGGCATCCGCTATGCCATCGGCACGCGGGTCGATATCCAGGTCAGCCGCGTGGACCTCGATGGCCGCAAGATTGACTTTCGCCTAGTGCAAGGCAGCTTGATGCCACTGGGCAAAAGCCATCTGGATAAGCTGCCACCGCCCGTGCGCAGTGGCCGCGGCAAGCCGGCCAAAGCAGCGCCAGCGGCCAAGGCCCTGCGCGGCAAAAACAGTGGGGCTGCCACCAAGAAGGCGGCGGCTAAGGCTAAGTCGCCACGTAAGCGCCGTTAAAAGTGCAGCTGGCCTAAGGCGACCAGACGCGTGAGCAGATCGGCCGAAGCAATGCTGGCAGCCAGTAAATCCGTAGCTTATGGCAGCATGGCAGCGCAGGCACCAACTAGGGCCCAGGCATCGCGCCCGACGGCTTCCAAGCGGCCCATGTAGGGTGCTACGTAAAGTGCGCCAACGTCAAGGCCACTTAAAAGACAATGGCCACTGCGGAACGCACTGAACCTAGCTTCTAGTTGCCAGCTATTGCGAAATGTCTATAAACACCAAACAGCTCTGGGTACTCGGAGAAGCGCTGATGGACTGCGTGATGCAGGCTGATGGCCGCTTTATCCCGCTTGCCGGTGGCAGCCCTTACAACATGGCGCGCGCCGCCTGTTTGCGTGGTGCATCGGTGCGCTACCTCAACCCCCTGTCTACCGATATGTTTGGCCGCGCGCTGGCGGCACAATTATTGGCCGACGGTGTGTACCTGGACACACCCAATAGCCGCGCGCCCACTTCGCTGGCCATGGTGCAAATCGAAGACGGGCACCCTAGCTATAGCTTTTACCGCCAGGGCGTGGCCGACCGCGACTACACCGTAGACGCACTGGCGCATATCCTGCGCACGCACGGTGCAACGCACGGACCCGGTATTTTGAACGTGGGCTCGCTGTTTTTGATGCCGCCGGAAAACCAGAAAGTGCTCGCCCTCGTGCAAGCGGCCCAGGCCTTGGGTTGGACCATCAGCATGGATATCAATATGCGACCACAGGTAGCTCGAGATTTGCCGGCCTACGTGGCAGGCGTCAAAACCTTGATGGCGCAGACCGATTGGCTCAAAGCCAGCGACGAGGATCTGCAGGTGCTGGGCTGGGCGGCGCCCGCCCTGGCCGATGCCCCGGCGCTGGTGCAAGCTCTGCGCAGCCAATGTGCGCCGCAGGCCTCTCACATCGCCCTGACCTTTGGCGCCCAGGGTGCGTATTTGCAAGTCGGTGAGCGCGGCATGGCGATGGCGGCGCCGCGCGTTACTGTAGTCGATACCGTTGGGGCCGGCGATACCTTTTGGGGCAATTGCGTGGCCGACTGGGCGATGCACCCGCAGGCCGAAGTGCAAAGCACATTAGACCTGGCGATGCATGCGGCGGCCATTAACTGTGGCCGCAGTGGCTGCCAGCCCCCCACATTGCAAGAGACCTTGGCCTTAAGCGCAGCCGCTGCCGAAGCATAAAGGCGAGTCTGGCTGGCGGGCTTTAAGCCGCCTTTAGCGCCTTAAAGCCCATTTCATCGAGGGCGCAAGCTAATTGCGCCACGCTGCGGTCGGCGTTGTGCAACTTGTCCAGCCCGAACAGGCCGATGCGAAAGGTCATAAAGTCCGCCGGTTCATCGCATTGCAGCGGCACGCCCGCTGCCGTTTGCAGGCCTAGCGCCATAAAGGCTTTGCTGTTGTGCATCGCCGTGTCCACCGTGTAGCTGACCACTACGCCCGGTGCCTGAAAACCGGGTGCTGCCACGCTACGGATGCCGTGACCCTCCATCAGCGCGCGTACTTTGTGGCCCAAATCCCATTGCTCAGCGCAAACTTTGTCAAAGCCGTAGTTTTGCGTCTCATGCATCACCTCTTGCAAACGCGTAATCGCGTCGGTAGGCATCGTGGTGTGGTACATGTGGGTACCGTTTTCATAGGCTTCCATGACTTGCAGCCATTTTTTAAGGTCGCAGGCAAAACTGCTGCTCGCCGTACCGTCAATCGCGCTGCGGGCGCGCTCGCTGAGCATGACCATGGCGCAGCAGGGCGATCCGCTCCAGCCTTTTTGCGGCGCGGTGACCAGCACGTCCACGCCGGTCTTTTGCATGTCCACCCAGATCGTGCCCGAGGCAATACAGTCCAGCACAAACAAGCCGCCCACTTGGTGGACCGCATCGGCGACTGCGCGCAGGTAGTCGTCTGGCAGGATCATGCCGGCCGAGGTTTCCACATGGGGTGCGAAGACCACGGCGGGCTTTTCTGCCAGGATGGTGGCGACCACTTCTTCGATGGGGCAGGGAATCCAAGCCGATTGGCTATCTTGGCCCACGCGCCGTGCCTTGAGCACGGTGGAATGCGCCGGGATATGGCCCATGTCAAAAATCTGCGTCCAGCGGTAGCTGAACCAGCCGTTGCGAATGACCAGCACGTTTTTACCGGTGGCAAATTGCCGCGCAACTGCTTCCATGCCAAAAGTGCCGCTGCCGGGGACCAGCACACTGGACTTTGAGCAATACACCGTTTTGAGCATGCTGGAGATATCGCGCATCACGCCCTGAAAGCGCTGGGACATATGGTTGAGGGCGCGGTCGGTATAGACGACCGAGAACTCAAGCAATCCGTCCGGATCAATGTGGGGCAGCAATGCGGGCATGGTGGTCTCCGAAAATAAAAGCGATGCTTATGAGCTGAAAAGGAAATTCATCACGTCGCCGTCTTTGACCACGTATTCTTTCCCCTCTGCGCGCATTTTGCCCGCATCCTTAGCCCCTTGCTCGCCACGGAATTGGATGAAGTCTTCAAAGGCGATAGTCTGGGCGCGTATATAACCTTTTTCAAAGTCGGTGTGGATGACACCGGCGGCCTGTGGGCCGGTATCGCCTACGTGGATGGTCCAGGCTCGCACTTCTTTCACGCCGGCCGTGAAATAGGTTTGCAGGCCCAAAAGCTGGTAGGCCGAACGGATCAGGCGGTTCAGGCCGGGCTCGGTCTGGCCCAGCTCTTGCAGGAATAGCAAGCGGTCCTCGTCGCTCATTTCGCTTAACTCTGCTTCCAACTTGGCGCTGATGGCAAC
>CANNEW010000183.1 GCA_947503685.1 Comamonadaceae bacterium
AAACCATGTTCGCGCGCAATCGCGACTATCTCCAGCAGCAATGCGTCAGAGTACAGCGCGCCGGTCGGGTTGTTGGGATTGATAACCACAATTCCCTTGGTGCGCGGCGTGATTTTGGCGCGGATGTCAGCGATATCTGGCATCCAGCCCTTGGCCTCATCGCAGCGGTAATGCACTGGGGTGCCGCCGGACAGGCTGGCAGCGGCTGTCCAAAGCGGGTAGTCAGGGGCGGGTAATAACAATTCATCACCGTCATCGAGCAGACCATTGGTCGCCATCACAATCAGTTCGCTGGCGCCATTACCCAAATAAATATCATCGAGCGCCACGCCTTTGATGCCCTGTTTTTGGGTTTCGTGCATGACCGCTTTGCGCGCCGCAAAAATGCCCTTGCTGTCGGAGTAGCCAGAAGAGTTCGGCAAATTGCGGATCATGTCCTGTTGGATTTCTTCTGGCGCATCAAAGCCGAACACCGCCAGATTGCCGATATTGAGCCTGATGATTTTTTGCCCGTCCTCCTCCATCTGCCGCGCGCGGTCCATGATGGGACCGCGGATGTCATAGCAGACGTTGGCTAATTTGGCGGATTTTTGAATGGTTTTCAATGGCACTCCGATGCAGGCACGTAAAGGACGAAACCTATAATTTGACCACAGTTCAATACTTTTTCTTTGCACAGGCCGGCCTTTGGGCTGCTATTTATCCGCCATGAAACTTCAAGCAGACCAGGCCCGGGGCCCTAGTCTTACCGGCTACGGCCCGGGCTGGATCGCCATCAACGGAGACAAAGTGATGCACAGCATGCTGCTGAGCAGCATGGGGCACCGCCAAGCCTGGGGTTGCGATGGGTTTGAGCAATTGGGCACAGCGCAGTTTGACTGTCTGGCAGACTGGGGCGCCGAACTGGTACTTTTTGGCAGTGGCGAAAGGCTACGTTTCCCACAAGCACAGTGGCTAAGCGGTCTATACGCCCGCCGAATCGGGGTCGAAACCATGGACACCCCAGCCGCTTGTAGAACCTTCAATTTTCTGGCGGCCGAGGGCCGCAAAGTCGTCGCGGCGTTGCTGGTTTAAGGCATGCGCCGCGGCGCGGGCAGCGGGGGCCTCGAAGTTTTCAGCGTAAAATAGCGGGTTGTCGCCGTCGCGCACAAGTTCCATCTACAACGCAACGGCTTGCCTGACACATTCTGCACGCGAGACTCAATACCCTATGGCGATCGTTGTCAACAAACCCTTACCCGAATTCGAAGCCAATGCCACCGGTGGCGTTCGGGTAACCAACAATTCGCACGTGGGCAAGACCCTGGTGCTCTATTTCTACCCCAAAGACAATACGCCTGGCTGCACCACAGAAGCCATGCAGTTCCGCGACCACTATGCTGATTTCGTAAAGGCCGGTAGCCAGGTGTTTGGCGTCTCGCGCGACAACATGAAATCGCACGATGAATTCAAAGCGCGCCTGGAACTGCCGTTTGAACTGGTTGCCGATACCGAAGAGAAAATGTGCCATATGTTCGGTGTGGTCAAAAACAAGATCATGTACGGGAAAAAGGTCAAAGGCATCGAACGCAGTACCTTCCTGATCGGCCCCGATGGCTTGGTCAAGGAAGAATGGCGCGGTCTGAAAGTACCGGGCCACGTAGAAGAGGTATTGCAGGCAGTTAAATCGCTCAACACCAAAGCCTGATCGCTTCATTGTTGGGCTTTCCCACTTCATTTTTCTGCCATAGGCCTCATGCATAATGGCGCGATGCTTGCAAATTTCACCGTCTCCGACAGAGGCCGCCTCATACCAAGGTGGCCTTTTTTGTATCCCGCGGTGATTGCCAACTGATTTTTCACCATCCCGAGTTCTACGACATGCCATTGCCACCCGCGCCGACCAAGCCCGCTGACAAACTCTCTCCATCCGCATTCCCCAAATCTAGCCCGAAAGGCAAGGCGGCGAGCGCTAAACGCCCCGCTGCTGCTGGCCGTGAACCGGAGGCAAAAGCACCCGTGCGTATCGCGCGACTAGAGCAGCAAGTGGCTCCTCGCATCAGTGCGCAAATAATTCCGATTTCAGCTGCGCTGCCTGCAAGCAGCTATCCACAGGGGCGAGCGCCACAGCCGGAGTCCAGTGCCAGGCTCGAGCAGGCGCAGTCAGTGGCAATGGGTGCCACGGGAAAAGCTGCTGTCCGCGGGGAGAAAAAAACACGGCGCACGGGTCCGGCGAAGTTATTTGTGCTGGATACGAATGTGCTGCTGCATGACCCCATGTGCTTGTTCCGCTTCGAGGAACACGATATTTTTCTGCCGATGATTGTGCTCGAAGAGTTGGACGGGCACAAAAAAGGAGTGACCGAGGTTGCGCGCAATGCGCGGCAAACCAGCCGAACCCTAGATGCCTTAGCCGGTACGCCGGGCGCTGACATCAGCAGCGGCTTCAAACTTGACAGCACCGGCCAGCGCGAGGCCAAGGGCAAACTTATGTTCCAAACCCTGGCACTGGACTACAGCTTGCCAGGCAGTCTGCCCCAGGGCAAAGCGGACAACCAGATTTTGGGCGTGGTGGACGCATTGCGCACCCAGTACGCGCCGCGCGAAGTGGTGCTGGTGTCCAAAGACATCAATATGCGGGTAAAGGCCCGCGCGCTCGGCCTGGCCACCGACGACTACCAAAATGACAAGACCTTGGAAGACGGCGATCTGCTGTATTCAGGCGCCATGGCCTTGCCCGGCGATTTTTGGGCCACCCACGGGCAAAAAATTGAAAGCTGGCAGCAAGGCCAGCACACTTTTTACAAAATCGACGGCCCTATCGTGCCGCAGATGCTGATCAACCAGTTCGTCTATTTCGAGTCGCCGGGTGAACCCAGTTTGTACGCCCGCGTGACCGAAATCCGGGGTAACACCGCCGTCCTAAAGACTCTGCGTGATTTCAACCACATGAAAAATGCAGTCTGGGGCGTGACCACGCGTAACCGTGAGCAAAATTTTGCGATGAATTTGCTCACCGATCCGGAAGTGGACTTTGTCACCCTGACAGGAACCGCAGGTACCGGCAAGACCTTGATGGCACTGGCCGCGGGACTCACCCAGGTGCTGGACGATCGGCGCTATACCGAGATCATTGTCACCCGCGCCACCGTCAGCGTAGGCGAGGACATCGGCTTTCTGCCGGGCACGGAAGAAGAAAAAATGGGGCCTTGGATGGGCGCGCTGGACGACAACCTGGAAGTGCTGGGAAAAACCGACAGCAGCGCCGGTGAATGGGGCCGTGCCGCCACCTCAGAGCTGATCCGCAGCCGCATCAAGATCAAGAGCATGAACTTCATGCGCGGGCGCACTTTCTTAAACAAGTACGTGATCATCGACGAGGCGCAAAACCTCACGCCCAAGCAAATGAAGACCTTGATTACCCGAGCAGGGCCTGGCACCAAAATCGTCTGCATGGGCAACCTGGCGCAAATTGATACGCCTTACTTGACCGAAGGCTCTTCGGGCCTGACATTCGCGGTGGACCGATTCAAAGGCTGGCCGCATGGTGGTCACATCACGTTGGCGCGCGGCGAGCGCTCGCGTCTGGCCGACTTTGCCAGCGACGTACTGTAGGCCCGCGGCCTAAAAGTCTCCGCCTCCGCCATGCGCCAAGTTCTGAAACTTGGTGATATTGCGCAGGAAGGCCAGCTTGACGGTTCCCGTCGGGCCGTTACGCTGTTTGGCGATGATGATCTCGGCGATACCCGGCTCTTTGCAAGCGTCTTTGGTGTAGTACTCGTCGCGGTAGATAAACATAATGATGTCTGCGTCCTGCTCGATCGCGCCGGACTCGCGCAAATCGCTCATCATCGGCCGTTTGTCGGGCCGCTGCTCCACACTGCGGTTGAGCTGCGACAAGGCCAGTACGGGGCATTTGAGTTCGCGGGCTAGCATCTTCAGGCCCCGCGAAATCTCGCCCAGCTCGGTGGCGCGGTTTTCACCATCGCTGGTACCGTTCATAAGCTGCAAATAGTCCACCACAATTAGACCTAGCTGTCCGCAGGTGCGGGACAAGCGGCGCGCACTCGAGCGCAAATCGCCGGCGCTGAGGCCTGCGCTTTCGTCAATGTGCAGGGAGATCGTGCGCAGTTTTTCAATCGTCTCGGTCAGGCGCGGCCATTCTTCCTCGGTCAGCTTGCCGGTGCGTAAATGGCTTTGGTCGATACGGCCAATCGAGCCCACGATACGCACCGCCAATTGTGCGGCGCCCATCTCCATGGAAAAAACCGCCACCGGCAAACCTTCGTTTAGCGCCACGTGCTCGGCAATATTGATTGCCAAAGCCGTTTTCCCCATCGACGGGCGAGCGGCCAGCACCACCAAATCGCCCGCCTGCAAGCCGGCGGTCATCCGGTCAAGGTCGTAAAACCCCGTGGGCACGCCGGTGACATCATTGGGGTTATCGGCCATCTCCTGCACGCGGTCGAGCAGCTTGACCACCAAAGTTTCCATGCCCTGGAAGCCGTCGCTATTGCGCTTACCCTGCTCCCCGATATTGAATATTTTTTGCTCGGCCTGGTCCACGATCTCAGACACCGCCCGTCCCTTGGTGTTAAACGCACTGGTGGCGATATCGTCGCTGGCGGTCACCAGTTTGCGCAGGATCGAGCGGTCCCGCACGATTTCGGCATAGCGGCGGATATTGGCCGCGCTAGGAACATACTGCGCCAGCGAATTGAGATAGACCAATCCTCCAATCTCGTCACCATGGCCCTGGCTTTGCAAATGCTCATACACCGTGATGACATCGGCCGGCCGACTGCTGTTGACCAAGGAACCGATGGCGGCAAATACCAGCTTGTGCTCGTAGCGGTAAAAATCGCCTTCCTGCACCACGTCGCTGACGCGGTCCCAGGCATTGTTGTCCAAGAGCAGACCGCCCAACACGCTGGACTCGCCTTCCATCGAATGGGGCGGAATGCGCAGTTGCGCCAGTTGCCTATCAGGCAACAAATCGTCCGGCTCTAAACCGTCTTCAGACATGCATCCATCCTTTTGATTGCCACCCTGCAGAGTGCCTGGCACCCTGTTCCAACGGGACGATATTCCATTAAAAAAGCCGCGAGGGCAAACCCAGGCGGCTTTTTGAGCCAGGTACCGCGGGCCCCACGACCCCACAGCTTAACCTGAACCTTAGCGGTCTCGATCAGGTCGATTCGCCATACACCGACACCGTGATATCGACCACCACGTCCGTGTGCAAAGACACGCTGACCTGGGTATCGCCCACCACCTTGATCGGACCATTAGGCATACGGATATTGGATTTAACGACTTCATAGCCGCCTTTGACCAACTCTTGCGCAATGTCCGCATTGGTCACCGAGCCGAACAAGCGTCCATCGACGCCGGCTTTTTGGGTCAACTTGATGGAGCTTCCGCCGAGTTTTTCACCCAGCTTCTGGCTTGCCGCCAGTTTGGCAGCAGCGGCTTTTTCCAATTCAACGCGGCGCGCTTCGAATTCAGCTTTGGCTGAGTCGGTGGCACGACGCGCACGGCCCGAAGGGATTAAAAAATTACGGGCGTAGCCGTCTTTGACTTTGACGATTTCGCCCAGATTACCCAGGTTAACGACCTTGTCGAGCAGAATAATTTGCATGATCGAACTCCTTAGATCTTGTGTTGGTCGCTGTACGGCAGCAGCGCCAGAAAGCGCGCACGTTTGATAGCGGTATTGAGTTGGCGCTGGAAAATAGCGCGGGTGCCGGTCAAACGGGCGGGAATGATCTTGCCGTTCTCCGCGATGAAATCGCGCAAGGTATCGATGTCTTTGTAGTCTATTTCTTCCACACCGGTGACGGTAAAGCGGCAAAAGCGCTTGCGCTTAAACAGCAGCGATTGGGTATTGCGCTTGGGGCGCTTGTCTTTATTGAACTTCTTGAACGTGGCCATAAAGCCTCCTATAACAAATTTTGCGAAAAATCCTGAATCTGCAAAACAATCGATTTGCCGGCCCGGGAGTTACTGAGGTAGCC
>CANNEW010000184.1 GCA_947503685.1 Comamonadaceae bacterium
GGCTTGGTCGATCATGCCGGGGCTGATGCTGTGTGGGCCTTCGTGCACATTGTTGAAGTAGCCCACGCCATGGCCGGTGCCGCAGGCGTAGTTCACGCCCTCATTCCACAGCGCCTGGCGCGCCAGCACGTCCAGTTGCAGGCCGCGCGTGCCGTGCAGAAAAATAGCGGCAGACAAGCGCAGCATGCCTTTGAGCACCAAGGTGAAATGCCGCGCCTGGTCTTCGCTCACCGGGCCACAAACCAAGGTGCGGGTGATGTCGGTAGTGCCGTCGTCGTACTGGCCACCCGAGTCCAGCAGAAAAAATCCTTCGGGCTTGACCTGTGTGTCCACTCCGTCTTTCAAGCCGTAATGCATCATGGCCGCATTGGGGCCATAGGCCGGTATCGAGGTGAAGCTCAGGCCGCGAAACAAATCCAGTTTTGCGCGCTCGCCGTCGATGCGATCAGACACGATGCGCTCTGTCAGCTGGCCCTTAGCTACGTTTTCGTAAAACCACCGCAAAAAGCGCACCATAGCTACACCGTCGCGCACAAAGCAGTTTTTCCAGTGGCTGATTTCGCTGGTATTTTTCACCGCTTTGAGCAGCACCGAAGGTGCGCGCTTTTCCACAAGTGTGCAGCCTTGGGCGCGCAAGGTGGCAAAGGTGAGCATATTGCTTTGTGCCGGGTCCACCAGCACGCTCTGTCCGCGAAGTTGGGCAAGTGCTGCAAAAAAACTATCGTAGTCTTGTAGCCCAATACCTTGCTCGGCCAGGCTCGCGCGCAAGCTCGGGCTAAACCGCGCCAAGTGGGCGTACAGCACGGCCCTGTCCTCAGTCAGCACCAAATAGGCGTGAAAGTAAGGCGAGGTGGGCACATCGCTGCCGCGCAAATTGAGCAAGTAGCCGATATCGTCCAGCGCATTGAGCACATGCGCCTGCGCACCAGCTTTGCGCATTTCGGCGCGCACTTTGTTTAGCTTGTGCGCAGCGCTCTCGCCTGCATATTCCAGCGCATGTGCAAACACCGGCTCCATGGGAAATCCGGGCCGGTCGGTCCAGACCGCATCGACGACATCATGCTCGGTAATGAGCTTGACGTTTTTGGATTGGAGGGTGCCTTCTATATCGGCCATGGCCTTAACCATCATGGTCGCGCCGAAAAACCCCAGGCGTGCGCCGGGCGCCAGGGTTTCGGCCAGCCACTGGTTCCAGGGCAGCACATCGGGCTTGCCCAGGTACACAATGTGAATTTCGGTGTTTGCCAATTCCTGCTCGGCCTGCAGCCAGTAACGACCGTCGGCCCAGATATATGCGCTGTCTTTGAGTACCACCATGGTGGATACCGAGGCAGTAAAGCCGGACATGTATTCCCGCACTTTCCAGCGCAGCGGCATGTACTCCGAGTTGTGCGGGTCCGAGGAGGGGAGCACCCAGGCGTCGAGCTGGTGTTTTTCCATTTCCGCGCGCAGGGCGGCAAGGCGTTGGGCAATAAGTGTCATGGCGGCGGGCTGCAAAAAATAGAACGACTAGGTGGTGTGACGCTCGCAAATTGAAGGGGCGCGCACGGACTTAAAAAACCGCGTGGTCGCCGCGCTCCAGGGATGCGCCTTCGCGCACCAGTGTCGCATAGCAATCCCACAGCGTGTGCGTGCCGGTGGACGGTGTGGCATCGGCATCGTAGCGGCGGGTCTGCGCATCCCAGACCAACATGGACTCGGTAGCGTAGTAGCGACCAATCCGCGCAAATTCGGCCTTATCGGCCAGGGGCGGGATGATGCGGCCCAGCAGCGACAGCACGCCGATGATGGCATCCATCATGCCCACCGGCACATGGGTGTAGCGCGGCGGCTTGCCCAGCAACGCGAACAACTTTTCTCCTTGTTGCAGCGGTGTGATGGCAGGCCCCGGCCCGCCTATGGGCAAGATGCGGTTATGGCATTCAATATCTTGCAAGCAGCGTGCCAGGTAGTCGCCCAGATCTTCGTCGCTAATCGGCTTGCACGCAGTCAACTGGCCGTCGCCAAAAAGTAAAAACGGTTTGCCTTTGCGTACCCGCTCAATCTGCCCGCACAGCGATTTGAAAAACGCGGTAGGCCGCACGATGGAATAGCGCATTCCCGATTGCACCAAGGCCTCTTCAAAGGCCAGTTTGGCGCGTTGAAATTCCAACAACGGCTTTTGCACACAAATCGCCGACAGCAATACAAAGTGCTGCACACCCCCCTCTTGTGCGGCTTGCAGCGCATGCAGATGGGCCTGGTGGTCAATCGCCCATGCGTCTTTAGGATTGCCGGTGCGCGAGGCCAGGCAGGAAACCAGCGCATCAAAACGCTCGCCAGCAAAGCCGTCGCGGCGCAGGGACTGCGGGTTGGTGGCGTCGCCGGTGCGCAGCAGCGCGCCGGGCAATCGCGTTGGCCAGTCCTGCACTTGCCGTTTGCCGCCTACCCCGGCCTGAGGGCGTATCAGGCAGACCACTTCGTGGCCCTGGCGCAGCAAGGCGCGCACCGTGGCTTGGCCGATGGTGCCGGTGGCTCCGAGCACAAGTACGCGCTGCTTGGTTGGGGTGATCATGGTGCGGGGGGCCAAAGGTATGGTTTGCATTTGGAAACGAGAGGCGCTCAGTTCGCCCGAGCCACCCACACCGTGGCGCCCTGTGGGCCATAGCGTTCGGCATGCGGCACATCGCGCGCCAGACGAAAGCTTTGGCCCGCTGGGATATGGCGTGTGCTGCCATCGACCGTCAGCCAGCACTCGCCGCGTACCACGCGCGCGCTGACGGCAAAGGCGTGGGTATGGGTATCGAGCTCCAGGCCCGGCGCCCATTCGCGCACCAGAATTTCATCAAAGCCTTCATCCATGGCTTGGGCGGTGAATGTTTCAAGGGTGGGTTCCATGGGCAATCTCCTTCAAGGGCTTCGCATGCTAAAGGTCTAGGCGCGCCGTGTCGCGTGCCGCCCGCATTGTCAGGGCACCAGGGTCAGAAATAGAAAGCTGGCAAACAAGACCAGGTGGATAGCGCCTTGCATCACATTGGTCCGGCCCGAGCCCAGGGCTTCAATGGCCGGCGAAAGCAGCTTGGCAAAACCGACTACGCACACCAGGGATAGCAGCAAAAGAAAAAAAATGATGCGCGTCTGGGCCAGGCCGGGCGGCTGCGCATGTCCATACTATCGATCGCCCGTTCCGCCTTGGCCCAACGCGGTGCATTGCGCAAGGCCCGTCGTCTTGCCTACGCGCGTGCCCAAGCCCAGCAGGGTCTGGCGCGTAATCCGCTCGTATGGGCCTTTGGTTTGCTGCTGATCGCCTTTGCGGCAGCCTGGGACTAAAAAGTTATGCGGCCTGCTAAGCAGTTATAGGCCACTGAAGCACAATAGCCTGATCCAAGGATACCTTGGTGCGCAAAATGCCATCGGTCTGTAGCGCCAACCTAAATTGCGCCCAGCGCGCTAGCAAATATGTCATCCAGCCCTGTTCCTTCTTCCGCATGGGCTGCCAACGGGGTGTGCATGTTGTCCATGCTGGTCTGGGCAATGGGCCTGCCCGCCGCCAGTCTGTTACTGGGTACGGTACCGCCGCTGCCCTTGACAGCGGCGCGCATGCTGATGGCGGCTGCTTGCTTGCTGCCCTTTTGGTGGTTGATTGAAGGCGCAGAGGCGCTGCGCAAGGCACCCTGGTGGCAAGGGATTCGCGTAGGTGGCTCCACCATCGGGTTGGGCGCTTTTTTGCTGGTGGTCGGCCAGGGTATGACCGATGCCGTTACGGTAGCGATTATTTCGGCCTCTATGCCGGTGGTGGGCATCGCCATCGAAGTGCTGCTCGATGGCCGCAATCTCAGCCGGGGCTTGGTGATCGGCGTGGCGCTCAGTTTGCTTGGCGGTGTAATGGCGCTCGATGGCGGTAATCAGCAACTCGCCTTGGGCTTGGGCGCCCTCATAAGTTTTGCCTCGGTGCTGGTCTATACCTTGGGCTCGCGCATGACGGTGACTTCCTTCCCCGACTTAAGCCCCCTAGGCCGCACCACGGTCACCTTGACGGGCGCGGCGGTGGTCACTACCGTCGCCGCCTGCATAGCCGCGCTGGCCGGTGCGCCGTCGCCGCAATGGGCCGCGCTGGGTTGGCGTGAGCTCGGCGCCTTCGCTATTTTTGCTATTGGCGGAATGGCCATCAGTCAGGTGCTGTGGATACGCTCGGTAGGGCACTTGGGCATTGCCTTATCGTCACTGCATATCAATGCGACCCCGTTTTATGTAATGCTGATTTTATTTGCGTTAGGCGGCGCATGGAACTGGACGCAGGCCGCTGCCGCGCTGCTAGTTGGCGTCGGGGTCTTCATCGCGCAGGGCGTCTTTTTAAAGGCGCCAAGTGAAGCGCCAAACGAAGTACCTATTGAGCGCTAATTACCATTGACTATGGCGTGGCGCAGTGATAGAAAAGTGTCACTGCGCGGCCGCTTTACCCGTTCCCGAAAAATCACCGGCGTGTACCTGCACCAAGCGGCTCCAGTCCATGTACTTGCGTACCGCTGCATTCACTTCTTCTAGGCTGGCAGATTCGATTTTTGCTAGACGTTGCGCGGTGTAGTCCATGGTACGCCCGGTACTTAGTTGGCCAAGCAGGGTGCCGCTTAATGCGCCGTCCTGTGCCAGCGAAATTTTGCTTGCTTCGAGCATCGATTTTTTTGCGTCGGCCAGCTCTTGAGCTGTTACGCCATCGCGCACCAAGCGCTCGGTTTCTTCGCGTATGGCGGTCTGCAAACGCGCCAGGTTTTGCGGCGCATGGATAGCGAACAGCATCAAATCGGCCACCGGCTCAAAACTGCTGGCCGATAACTGGCTACCGGCGGAATAGCTGATGCCTTCTTTTTGCCGCAGACGCTCTTCTAAGCGGTTGTTTGAGCCGCCGCCCAGCACGCGGTTGCCCAGGGCCAAAGCGACATAGTCTGGAGCATCGTCGCGCACGCTCAGCGGCAGGGCTGCCAAATACATAGCATTCGGTTTGTCCGGTGCTGCCAGCATCATGCGTGTGGGGTCGGCGCTATAGGCGTTTTTGGTCAGGCGCGTATAGGACTTGCCGCTGCGCCAGTCGCCCCACAGGGTTTGACTTTGGGTTTGCACTGCATTGGCATCGAAGTCGCCCACCATGGCCAGCTTGGCGTTACTGGCGCCGTAAAAAGCTTGGTAAAAACCCTTTACGTCCTGCACACTGGCAGCGCGCAAATTGGCCAGGATTTCATCAAAACTCAAAACTTTGCGCACATCGCCCGCGGGGTAGTTATCCAGCGCCTTGCGCAGGGCTTGCGAGGCCATGGCCTGCGGGTCGCTGCGTTGCGACTCAATCTGGGTGATGCGCTCCTTGCGCAGCAGTTCAAACTCGGCAGGCAGCAGCATGGGCGCGCGCGCAATATCGCGCACAAGGTCCAGCACCTGCGGTAGGTGCTGGCGCACCGTCTCAAAACCGATGTTCACGTTGGCACCGCCGCCGTCCACGCTGATTTTGGCTTTGAGTTCATCTAAGCGACTACTCAATGCCGCGCGGCTCAGCGTACCGGCGCCGCGCATCAGCATGCGCGCTGTCAGCGCAGATACCGTGGCCTGGCCTTGCAGCGACTGGGCATCACCAAAGTCCAGTTGCAATTGGCCGCTCACGGTTTGACCACGGGTTTTTTTACTCAAAAGCGCCAGCTGCATGCCGCCGGGCAGCGTGCTGCGTAGCGTGCGTTTGCCGATATGGGCGGGGCTGGCGTCAAAATTTTCGCCCCCGTCCACTGCCGCGCGGCCCTGGTACTTGGCTAGCAGCGCCGTTATATCCACCGGCTCGGGTAGGACGCTGCGCTCGGGGGCTGCTGTAGGGATGAATTGGCCGAAGGTGCGGTTGCTTTCTTTGAAATAGTTTTCCGCCACGGCTTGCACTTGCTGCACGGTCAGCGCCTCCAGGCGGTCGCGCTCCAAAAAGAACAAACGCCAGTCGCCATGCGCAATACTTTCGGACAGCTGCATCGCCAGGCGC
>CANNEW010000185.1 GCA_947503685.1 Comamonadaceae bacterium
TGGGCTATGACTCGGCGAACCGTTTTTTGCGCGCCTGGCGCTTTGGTGATGCGATGCAGGATGTACAGCCGCTGTGGCACAAGCCGAACTTCGGCGTGGCCAGCCACATGGTTTTGTTTCCTGAGCGTGGGCAGGTCTTGGTCAACGACTACCGGCGTTGGGGCGAGGAAGTAGTTTTGCTGGACATAGCAAGTGGCGCCGAACAAGGCAGGGTACGCGTGGGCGGAATTACCCAAGGGGTTGTCTTTCCCAGTACCGGTTGGAACGAGGATGTGTACTGGTGTTCCATGGGCCGTTTCTCGCGGGTGTTTGCGGCATGAGTATCGAACAGGTCGATACGCTGATTGTGGGTGCAGGCCTGTCCGGTATCGGCAGTGCCGTGCATCTGCGCCAGGGGCTGCCGCAGCAATCGGTATTGATGGTGGAAGCACGTGAGCGATTGGGCGGCACCTGGGACTTATTCCGCTACCCCGG
Organism: Comamonadaceae bacterium; assembly: GCA_947503685.1. Lineage (GTDB taxonomy): Bacteria > Pseudomonadota > Gammaproteobacteria > Burkholderiales > Burkholderiaceae_C > Allorhodoferax. The sequence goes on from CANNEW010000185.1 coordinate 475, forward strand.
CATCCGCTCGGATTCGGATATGCACACGCTGGGCTACTCCTTCAAACCTTGGACTGGGGCCAAGGCCATTGCCGACGGCCCGTCGATCCTGCAGTACGTGCAAGAGACAGCGCAAGAGTTTGGCGTGCTGCCACTCATTCGCTTCGGGCACAAGGTGCTATCTGCTGATTGGGACAGCGCTGTTGCGCGTTGGCGTGTAGCGGTAAAGCGATTGGCCGACGGCACGGTGCTGCAAGTGCAATGTCGTTTCTTGCTGATGTGCAGCGGCTACTACAACTACGAACATGGCTACACACCGTCCTTGCCTGGCATGGACAGCTTCAAAGGCCAACGGGTGCACCCCCAGCATTGGCCGCAAGACCTGGATTACAGGGGCCAGCAGGTGGTGGTCATCGGCAGTGGCGCCACTGCTATGACCTTGGTGCCTGAGATGGCCAAATTGGCGGCCCATGTGACCTTGTTGCAGCGCTCGCCCACCTATGTGGTGGCCCGCCCTAGCTTCGGGCACAAAGTGCTATCTGCCGATTGGGATAGCGCTGTTGCGCGTTGGCGTGTAGCGGTAAAGCGATTGGCCGACGGCACGGTGCTGCAAGTGCAATGTCGTTTCTTGCTGATGTGCAGCGGCTACTACAACTACGAACATGGCTACACACCGGCCTTGCCTGGCATGGACAGCTTCAAAGGCCAACGGGTGCACCCCCAGCATTGGCCGCAGGACCTGGACTACCGTGGCCAGCAGGTGGTGGTCATCGGCAGTGGCGCCACTGCTATGACCTTGGTGCCTGAGATGGCCAAATTGGCGGCCCATGTGACCTTGTTGCAGCGCTCGCCCACCTATGTGGTGGCCCGCCCTAGCAGCGACGCGATAGCCGACGGCCTGCGCCGCGTCCTGCCCGCCAAAATAGCCTATGCCCTCACGCGCTGGAAAAACGTCTTGACCGGATTGTTTTATTTCACGCTGGCGCGGCGCAAGCCTGAGCTAGCCAAGGCACGCATCCTGCAAGGCGCGGCCCAGGCCTTGCCCGCAGGCTACCCGGTCAATCCGCATTTCACGCCCAGTTATAAACCCTGGGACCAGCGCATTTGCCTGGTGCCCGATGGAGACCTATTTGGCGCCATCAGCCAGGGCCGCGCGCGCATGGTGACCGATACGATTGAAATGATTGAACCCCAAGGCATACGCCTGCAAAGCGGTGATTTCCTGCAAGCCGATGTCATCGTCACTGCCACCGGGCTCGATTTGCTGGGTTTTGGCGGTATGCAGATTTCCGTCGATGGCGTGCCCCTTGAGGTGGCCAAGTGCCTCAGCTACAAAGGCATGATGCTCAATGGCGTACCCAATTTCGCCTATGTGTTTGGTTACACCAATGCCTCCTGGACCCTCAAAAGCGACTTGACCGGGCAGTATGTGTTGCGCCTTTTGCGCCACATGCGTAGCCAGAGGTTTGATAGCGTGGTGCCGCAGCTAAATGACTCCACGGTGCAGCCCGAGCCCTGGGTGGACTTTAGCTCCGGCTATTTCCAGCGTGCCATGGACCATTTTCCCAAGCAGGGCAGTAAAAAACCCTGGCGGCTGTACCAAAACTATGTGCGCGACCTGCTGGCCTTGCGCTACAGCGCCTTGGAGGACGGGGTTTTGCAGTTTGGCAAAGCGCCGCCTTCGGCGAAATAGTTGACGCGCTTTGGGTAAGCGCCGCAGGTTTGCTCAAGGCGGCTACTATAATAAAAAAGCACGATCGTTCTTTTTTGCAAATCAAGCTGGAGTTGCCCGCTTATAAGCATTGCGAATCAGGGCGGCGCATAGAATCTTGGGTTGCCTCACAGCGAGGGGGCTAGCCATAGCAAGTTGTTCATTTATTTACCTCGGGAGTGGTGTGTATGAAAGTGTTGGTTCCGGTCAAGCGCGTGGTGGACTACAACGTCAAAGTCCGCGTTAAATCTGATGGCAGCGGTGTGGACATCGCCAACGTCAAAATGAGTATGAATCCCTTTGACGAAATCGCCATCGAGGAGGCGGTCCGGCTCAAGGAAAAAGGCGTGGTTACTGAGGTGATCGCAGTCTCTTGCGGCGTCAGCCAATGCACCGAAACCCTGCGCACCGCCATGGCCATTGGCGCCGACCGCGCTATTCTTGTGGAAACTGCCGAAGAACTGCAACCCCTGGCCGTGGCCAAAATCCTCAAAGCCTTGATGGACAAAGAGCAGCCGGGCCTGGTCATTCTGGGTAAGCAGGCGATTGACGACGATTGCAACCAGACCGGCCAAATGCTCGCCGCCCTGTGCGACCGTCCGCAAGCCACTTTTGCCAGCAAAGTGGAAGTGGCCGACGGCAAAGCCACCGTCACCCGCGAAGTCGATGGCGGCTCCGAAACCCTGAGCCTGTCGCTGCCGGCCATCATCACCACCGATTTGCGTCTGAACGAGCCTCGCTACGTGACCTTGCCCAACATCATGAAGGCCAAGAAAAAGCAGCTCGATACCTATAGTCCCGCCGACCTGGGCGTTGACGTCACCCCGCGCATCAAGACCCTCAAAGTCGTCGAGCCCGCGGCCCGCAGCGCCGGCATCAAAGTGGCCGACGTGGCCACCTTGGTCGAGAAGCTGCGCAATGACGCCAAGGTCATCTAAGACCGCCGCTGCCTACCTGATTTAACCTCTTCGTCACTAGGAATCACCATGACTTCTCTCGTCGTTGCTGAACACGATAACGCGGGCATCAAGCCCTCGACCCTCAATACCATCACGGCTGCAATCCAATGCGGTGGCGATGTGCATGTGCTGATCGCCGGGCATAACGCAGGCGCCGCTGCCGCTGCCGCGGCCGCTGTGGCTGGCGTGGCCAAAGTGATACACGCCGACAGCGCGGCTTTTGTCAACGGCCTGGCAGAAAACGTGACGGCGCAGGTGCTCTCTATGGCCAGCGCCTACAGCCACATTCTTTTCCCCGCCACTGCAGTGGGCAAAAACATCGCCCCGCGTGTGGCCGCGAAGTTGGATGTGGCGCAAATTTCCGACATCACCAAGGTTGAAAGCCCAGACACCTTCGAGCGCCCGATTTATGCGGGCAACGCGATTGCCACGGTGCAAAGCGGCGACGCTATCAAGGTCATCACTGTGCGCACCACCGGCTTTGATGCAGCAGCCAGCGACGGCGGCAGCGCAGCCGTTGAAACGCCTGCAGCCCAGGCCGCCAGCGCGGATGTGAGCTTTGTGCGTTCGGAAATCGCTCGCAATGACCGCCCCGAATTGACCGCAGCCAAGATCATCGTCTCTGGTGGCCGTGCCTTGGGTTCGAATGAAAAATTCATGGAAATCATGACCCCGCTGGCCGACAAACTGGGTGCGGCGATGGGTGCCAGTCGCGCGGCGGTGGATGCGGGCTATGCCCCCAACGACTGGCAAGTGGGCCAGACCGGAAAAATCGTCGCGCCCCAGCTCTACATCGCCTGCGGCATCAGCGGCGCGATACAGCACCTGGCGGGCATGAAAGACAGTAAGGTGATTGTGGCGATCAACAAAGACGCGGAGGCACCGATCTTCAGCGTGGCCGATTACGGTCTGGAGGCAGACCTCTTTGTGGCAGTGCCCGAGTTAGTCGCAGCGCTGTAAACCAGCGCTTCCCAAGGCAGCGAAGGGCTGCCTTTTTTTTGCTTTTGTTTTGTGAGATGTGCCATGACTTATACCGCCCCTGTCAAAGACATGCTGTTCAATATCGAGCACCTGGCGCGCATCGACCAGATCGCCCAACTTCCCGGTTTTGAGGACGCGGACCTGGGCACGGCCCAGGCGGTGCTGGAAGAAGCCGCCAAGTTCAATGAAGATGTGCTGGCACCGCTGAACTGGGAGGGCGATAAAAATCCTAGCGCCTGGAAGAACGGCGTGGTCACCGCCACGCCTGGCTTCAAAGAGGCTTACCGGCTGTTTGTAGAGGCCGGATGGCAGGGATTACAGCATCCGGTGGAGTTTGGCGGCCAGGGCCTGCCCAAGACGATTGGCGCGGTTTGCGGCGAAATGCAGAACTCGGCCAATATGAGTTTTGCGCTGTGCCCGCTGCTTAGCGATGGTGCCATCGAGGCTTTGCTGACCGCAGGCTCGCACGATCTCAAAGCGATTTACCTGGAAAAAATTGTCAGTGGCCAGTGGACCGGCACTATGAACCTGACTGAGCCCCAGGCCGGCAGCGATCTGGCCTTGGTGCGTACCCGCGCTGAGCCCCAGCCCGACGGCACCTACCGCATCTTCGGTACCAAAATTTATATCACCTGGGGCGAGCACGACATGGCCGAAAATATCGTCCATCTGGTGCTGGCGCGGGTGCAGGGTGCGCCTGAAGGCGTCAAAGGTATCAGCCTGTTTGTGGTGCCCAAGTTTGTCGTCGATGCACAGGGCAAGCCTGCCGCGCGCAACGATGTGCAGTGCGTCAGCATCGAGCACAAAATGGGCATCAAAGCCAGCCCGACGGCGGTGCTGCAGTTCGGCGATGGCCTGGCCGGTTCACTCGCCGATAGCGCAGGACCGGGTGCCGTGGGCTTTTTGGTAGGTCAAGAAAACCGCGGCCTGGAGTACATGTTCATTATGATGAACGCCGCCCGTTATGGCGTGGGCGTGCAAGGCATTGCCGTGGCCGAGCGGGCCTACCAAAAGGCAGCGCAGTTCGCGCGCGATCGGGTGCAAAGCCGACCGGTCGATGGCTCGATGAACACCAGCGCCCCCATCATCCACCATCCGGATGTGCGCCGGATGCTCATGACCATGCGCGCCTATGTGCAAGGCTGCCGCGCGCTGGCCTCGGTGGCCGCTGCTGCATTTGACGTGGCGCACCACCACCCGGATGCACAGGCGCGCAAAGAGCACCAAAGCTTTTACGAATTTATGGTGCCCTTGGTCAAAGGCTTTAGCACCGAGATGAGTCTGGAGGTCACCTCCATGGCGATTCAAGTGCATGGCGGCATGGGCTTTATCGAAGAGACGGGCGTGGCGCAGTACTACCGCGACGCGAAAATTTTGACGATTTACGAAGGCACGACTGCTATTCAGGCCAATGACCTGGTAGGTCGCAAAACCGCGCGGGATGGCGGCCAGGCCGCCAAGGCGATTGCCGCCCAGGTGGCTGCGACGGTGGCCGACTTGCAAGCCCATGGCAGCGTAGATGCGCTGGCTATGGCCAAACGTCTGGACGCTGCGCGCGCCGCCTTTGTGGAGGTAGTGGACTTCGTAGCCGAGCACTCCAAAGCCAGCCCCAATGCGGTTTATGCCGGCAGCGTGCCTTATTTGATGTTGGCTGGTAATTTGATGGCCGGTTGGCAAATGGGCCGCTCGCTGCTGGTGGCGCAAGCGCAATTAGCTGCAGGTGTCGATAAAGATTTCATGCAAGCCAAAATCAGCACCGCACGTTTTTATGCCGACCACATCCTGACCAAAGTGCCGGGCCTGCGCGATAGCATTGTGGACGGCGCCGACGCGGTGACGGCG
>CANNEW010000186.1 GCA_947503685.1 Comamonadaceae bacterium
GTCGGCCACAAACAGGCAATCGGGAGTTTCGTAAATCCCGGCCGGCTTGCCGATTTGCAAAATCTTGCCCTCGCTCATAACGCCGATACGCGTGGCCATGGTCATAGCCTCTTCTTGGTCATGCGTCACCATCACGCAGGTCACCCCCACGCGCTCGATGATGTCCACCAGTTCCAGTTGGGTGCGCTGGCGCAGCTTGGCATCTAAAGCGCCTAGCGGTTCGTCCAGCAAAAGCAGCTTGGGGCGCTTGGCCAGGCTGCGCGCCAGCGCCACGCGTTGCTGCTGGCCCCCTGAGAGCTGGTGCGGTTTGCGCTTGGCATAGGGTTTGAGTTGCACCAAATCCAGCATTTGCGTGACCCGCTCTTCTATTTGGCCTTTGGGCATACCGTCGCGCTTGAGGCCAAAGGCCACGTTTTCCCAGACCGTCAGATGCGGAAACAGTGCATAGCTCTGGAACATCATATTGATGGGGCGCTCGTAGGGCGCCAGGCCCACGATATCTTGCCCGGCAAGCAGTATCTGGCCGGAAGTCGGCAGCTCAAAGCCGGCCAGCATGCGCAGCAAGGTGGATTTGCCGCAGCCCGAGGAGCCCAGCAAGGCAAAAATCTCACCTTGGGCGATGTCCAGGCTGACATCATCCACCGCAAACACATCATCAAATTTTTTGACAATGTGCTGGATTTGTAAAAACGGCGCAGCTTGGGCCGCGCGCGCTAGTGCTTCGGTCTGTACCACGCCTGCCTCCCGCTATTGTTCCTGCACGCTTTAGATGTAGACACAAGCATCTCCTTTACGACAAGTCAGAAAACGTCTGCTGCGCTTGCTGCGCCTCTTGCGCACGCCGCCGCCCCTGGCGCGCCACCCAGACACTGTAGGCAATAACGGCGATGGTGATGACGCTGATCAGTAAAGTGGCTGCTGCGTAAATCGTCGGGTTGATACCTCTTCTGGCGTAACCGAAGATGACTTGCGGCAAGGTGTTGACGCCCGGGCCGGAGAGAAATTCGGAAATCACGACATCGTCAAAAGACAAGGTAAAAGACAACAAAAACCCGGCCACGATGGCTTGGGCGATATTGGGCAAAGTCACCAAAAAAAACACCTGCACCGGGCGCGCACCCAGGTCCATGGCAGCCTCTTCAATCGAGCGGTCCACCTCCAGCAGGCGCGACTGCACCACCACCATGGCGTAGGCCATACCCAAAAGCGTATGGCCCAGAATGATGGTGAGCAAGCCGCGCTCGGGCCAGCCAAACACGTTTTGGATACCGACCATAAGCAGCAGCAGGGATAGGCCGATGACCACCTCGGGCATCACCAAAGGCGCGTTCACCATGCCCGAGAACACCGTGCGCCCAGTAAAGCGCTGGTAGCGCACCAGCACAAAGGCGGCAAACGTGCCTAGCACGGCCGACAAAACGCCAGTGGCCAGTGCAATCTGCAAGGACAGCCAAAAGCCTTCCACAATTTTGGTGTCCCGGCCCAGGGATTCATACCAGCGCAGGGAAAAGCCGGTAAACACCGCGTCCTGTCGGCTACTGTTAAAAGAGAACACCACCATGAACAAGAGTGGCAGATAGAGGAACAGGAATATCAGGGCCATCCAGGCCCGGCCGAAGTAGTGTTGAACAAAACGGTACATGGCGCTTCCTAGGCTTTGCCGGGCTCTGCCTGCGCCGCCGAGCGGTAGTACAGGGCTAGCGGCACCACGATGAGCGCGATCATGCTCACCGCCAAGGCGCTGGCGCGCGGCCAGTTATTGCTGGTAAACATCTCGTCCCAGACTACGCGGCCCACCATGATGTTTTCTGGCCCGCCCAGCAGAGAAGGAATCACAAACTCGCCCACTGCTGGAATAAAAACCAGCATAAAACCGGCGATGATGCCGGCCCGCGATAGGGGCACGGTCACCAACCAAAAGGCTTTGAAGGGCGAGGCGCCTAAGTCGTGCGCGGCTTCGAGCAATCGCATATCCAACTTGACCAGGGTGGCGTACAAAGGCAGGACCATAAAGGGCAAGTAGACATAGGTCATGCCCACCAACATGGACACATCGGTGTACAGCATTTGCACCGGTTCTTGAACCCAGCCCAGCGCCATGAACAGGCGGTTGAGCACGCCTTGGTCGGCCAATATGCCCTTCCAGGCGTACACCCGCAATAAAAACGAGGTCCAAAACGGCAGCATCACCATCATGAGTAGCGCCGGGCGCACGGCTGGCGCAGAGCGCGCAATGGCGTAGGCGAAAGGGTAGCCCAGCAACAGGCACAGGATGGCGGTACACAAGGCATACGCCACAGAGCGGAGGTAGGCCTCGACATAAATCGTCTGCACCAGGCCACCGCCCTCGGGACTGACAAAAATACTGCTGTAGTTCTCGTACTTCAGGTGCAGTACGCCGGCCTGTGCATCCCACAGCGGCTTGAAGGGATGGATGTCATTGCCCATGTCCACAAAGCTGATGTAGAGCAAGACCAGGAAAGGCAGCATGAAGAAAAACAGCAACCAAGCCATGGGCAGGCCAATAACAAAGCGCCGACCCGGCGCGGGCAGACCTTGGAACAAGCCGGTGAAAAAGTGCATCGCGCAGCAGTCAGGACGCAGGCAATAAAAAAGGACTGTTCACGCCATGCATCGAACAGTCCTGGTGCCTAAGGCGCGCCCAATTACTTGCCTTTTTTGAAGCTGGTAAATGCGTTGGCCATGCCCTCGCGGCCTTCGTTGGTGAACTTGCCGGGTTTGACCATTTTGGCGGCCACCGCAGACTCAATAAAGATGGTTTTGTTGCCGGCCACTTCGGGGTTCATTTTTTCCATCGCCGCTTTGTTGCCCGTGGGGTAGCTCAACTCGTTGGACACTTGGGCGCCGCTCTCGGCGCGCAGGTAGAAGTCAATAAAGGCGTGCGCATTGCCCGGGTGCTTGGCATCTTTGGTGATCGCCATGGTGTCAAAGAAGATCAGGCCGCCGGTGCTGGGCAGCAGCGCTTCGATCACGTCTTTGGAGCCGTTTTCCTTAGCGCGACCGGCAGCGATATTGACGTCACCCGACCAACCGACCACTACGCAGGCTTTGCCGCCAGCGATGTCGTCGATCATGGTAGAGCTAAAGATGCGAATGTCTTTGCGCACTTTGGCCAGCATGTCCACTGCAGCTTTATGGTCCGCGGGGTCATTGGAATACGCGTCTTTGCCGATGTAGTGCAGCGCCGGAGGAAGGATCTCAGTGGGCGAATCCAGGTAGGCGATGCCACAGGACTTGAGCTTGGAGGTGTATTCGGGCTTGAAAGCCAGGTCCCACGCGTTTTCGGGCATAGGCATTTTGCCTAAGGTTTTTTCCACTTTGGTGCGGTTGATACCCACGGTGGTAAAGCCCCAGGCCCAGGGCACCAGGTACTGGTTGCCGGGGTCTGCATTGGTAAGTGCCGCCATGATGTCGCCATCCAGATTGCCATAGTTTTTCAGCTTGGCGCGGTCCAGCGGCTGAAAGAAGCCGGCTTCCACCTGGGCGGGACTAAACGACGTGCCCGGCACCACGATGTCATAACCGGTATTGCCAGCCACCAGTTTGCCATTGAGCGCCTCGTTGGTTTCAAAGGTGTCGTAATTAACTTTGATGCCGGTTTCTTTTTCGAAAGCGGCGATCATGCCCTCGGGGATGTAGTCCGGCCAGTTGTAGATATTGAGGACTTTTTCCTCCGCCGGGGCACTGGCAGCAGGCGCAGGTGCGGGCGCTGCTTCTTCTTTTTTGCCGCAAGCGGCAAGTAGCAACGCTACCAGGGTCAGGCTAAAAACGTATTTGGACATCGAGAAAACCTCCAATGAAGGGCCGTTAAAAAAAGAGGGACCTCACGCAGTCGACGCGCGAAGCGGCGGAAAAGGGAAATTATAGGTTTGCCTCCAGCCAGCCCGATCGCCGGGCATCGGCCAGGGTTTTATCCAAGGCCAGACGGATCAAACCCATCATTTCGTCGATTTGTGCATGGGTGATGGTCAGGGGCGGCGCAATAATCATACGGTCGCCCACGGCGCGCATGATCAGGCCATTGGCAAAACAATGGCCTCGGCATACCATGCCCACCGAAAGATCTGCGGGAAACAGGGTGTTGGAAGCCTTGTCCTTAACCAGCACCAAGCCGGCCATCAGGCCACAGGTTTCGGCCTGCCCCACCAAAGGGTGATCGAGCAGCGCCGCAAACTGCGCCGCCAAGTAGGGGCCTACATCGTCACGCACCCGGCCGACCAGGTTTTCGCTTTCCAAAATATCCAGGTTAGCCAGCGCCACCGCGCAGGCCACCGGATGGCCGCTGTAGGTATAGCCGTGGTTGAACTCGCCGCCCTGCTCTATCAAGACCTTGGCCACGCGGTCGCCCACCATCACACCGCCCAGCGGGATGTAGCCGCTGGTCACCGCCTTGGCAAAGGTAATCAGGTCGGGCCGGTAGCCAAATTTTTCGTACGCAAACCAGTGGCCCAGGCGACCAAAGGCACAGATCACCTCATCGCTAATTAGCAAGATGCCGTATTTGTCCACGATGCGCTGGATCTCGGGCCAGTAAGTGGCTGGCGGAATGATCACGCCGCCGGCGCCCTGCACCGGCTCGGCAATAAAAGCCGCCACCTTGTGCGCGCCCAGGGCCAGGATGCGCTCTTCCAGCCAGCCGGCGGCACGGATACCGAAATCATGCGCGGACTCACCGGGCTGCCCGTTTTCGAAAAAATAGGGTTGACCGATATGGACGATATTGGGGATGGGTAAATCGCCTTGCGCGTGCATGCCGCTCATACCGCCTAAGGACGCGCCGGCCATGGTGCTGCCATGGTAGGCGTTGGTGCGACTGATGATGATCTTGCGCTCGGGCTGTCCTAGCAAATCCCAGTAGCGGCGCACCATACGCACATTGGAGTCATTGCTCTCGCTGCCGCTGGACGAAAAGAAAACGTGCTCAAAACTGCGCCCTCCCACCGTGGGCGCCAGCGAGGCCAGGCGCGCCGCCAGGGTGGCCGCAGGCACATTGGTGGTCTGGAAAAAGCTGTTGTAGTAAGGCAGCTTGAGCATTTGCGCTTGTGCTGCATCGGCCAATGCTTTGCGGCCATAGCCGACGTTAACGCACCACAAACCGCTCATGGCGTCCAAGACGCGATTGCCTTCGGAGTCCCAGACATAAATGTCTTTGGCCTCTGTCATCACCCGGGCGCCTTGCGCATTGAGCGCTTTGAAATCGGTAAAAGGATGCAAAAAATGCGCGCTGTCTAGCGCTTGGATATGGCTGGTATCGACAAGTGAATTCATAAAATGTATCGAGGCAAAGTTGGATCAGAATCAAACATCCAGCAGCGGCATAGAGGCAGGCGGCGGGCTACACATGTAAAAGCAAATGTTCGCGCTCCCAGGGGGAAATCACTTTCATGAACTCTTCGAATTCAAGCTCTTTGATTTCGGAGTACACGGTGATGAACTCTTTGCCCAGCACCTCGTGCAAGTCCGACTCGCGGCGCAACCAGTCCAGCGCCTCGCCCAGGCTACGCGGCAACGCGTAGGGCGACAAGTAGGCGTCACCCTTCATTTCGGGCTTGGGGGCAATCTTGTTCTTGATGCCCAGGTAACCGCAAGCCAGGGTCATGGCCATGGCGACATAGGGATTGGCGTCCGAGCCGATCACCCGGTTTTCCACCCGGCGTGCCGATGGCTCGGAAATGGGTGAACGTATGCCCACCGAGCGGTTGTCGTAGCCCCATTCGATATTGATCGGCGCTGCCGAATGGCGGGTTAAACGGCGGTAGCTGTTGACATAGGGTGCCACCAGGGCCATGGCCGCCGGTATATAGCGCTGCAGACCGCCGATGTAATGCATAAACATTTCCGAGGCGCTACCGTCCTCTTTACTGAAAACGTTTTTACCA
>CANNEW010000187.1 GCA_947503685.1 Comamonadaceae bacterium
TGTCCGGCAAAGGGCGCTGGGGGTCAATCAGCGTTCCGAAATTCTGGCGTGCCTCCGGGCGTACCAAGTAATAGGTGACATACGAGGCCACCACGGGTGCAGCGCACACCAGCAATACCAAGAGCATCTTCCAACGGCCCATGCGGGTATGGGCAGCGTTGGCAGCAATGTCCTGCGGTGCGGGCATGGAATGCACGGTCAAACCCAGCGGCTGGTCGCTTGAACTGTCAGTGGGGGCCATGGTTTGCAATATCCAGGGAAGTGGCCGCGGGGCGGCGAAAAAACTGAAACCACAGGTACAAACCTGTTATCAGCAATGACAACGCAAACCATTGGAATGCGTAGCCGTAGTGCTTTTCAATACCGAAGTTGACCACCGGCCATTGCCGACGCAGTCCCTGGCTGGGCGGGCCCGACTCGCGCACCGTGAATGCTTCCAACGGCAAGCCGGTTTGACTGCGGTATTGTTCCAAGTCGAGATTTTGCCGTATCGGCCCTTCACCGGGTGCGCCGGGGGCATAGAGCTTGGAGGGCGCAAGGGCAATGTCACCATCGACCACGACCATACCCGCAGGCGTTTGCACTTCGGGCAATTGCTCGCGCGCTTCAAAATTGCGCGGCACCCAACCGCGTTGCACCATCAGCACCTGGCCTTGCGGCTCCAAACGCAAAGGCGTGAACACGAAAAAACCCACTTTTGCGTCCATTTGGCGGTTCTCCAGATACACCGTTTGGTCGGGCAACCAAATACCTTTTAAGTGCGCGGGGTGGTACAGCACGCCGCTCTCCTGCATACGGCCTTGGGCTGCTAATGCGAGGACTTGGGCGTTGTCTAACGGAGCTTTACCAGCTTGCGCAAGGATGGAGGCCTGCAAAGCTTCTTTTTGCGCGGCGCGGTCCAACTGCCAAAAACCCAGCGCCAGCCCCAATAGGCTGAAAAAAACAGCCGCAGCCGTCACGCGGTAGAACTTCGGGTCGCGATTCAAAAGATAATCCTGTGCATGAGTTACTTTGTTGCCCTGGGCTTTTTAGCCGTCATTGCCAGTTTGGCCACCGCCTTATTTTTCATGTTGCGTGGAGGCAGCGGGGAACCCACCAAATCGCGCCGGATGGCACGCGCGTTAGCGGTACGGGTGGGCGTTTCTATTTTGCTCTTCGTCTGTGTCCTTTTGTCCTGGCAAGCCGGCTGGATTCAGCCTACCGGCATACCCCCAGGCGCTTAACGACAACGCAGCTAGCCGACAAACAAAAAGGCACCCCATGGTGCCTTTTTTGCGTGTGAATAGGCTTACAACCAGTACACCAAGATGTACAAGCCTAGCCAGACCACGTCCACAAAGTGCCAATACCAGGCTGCGCCTTCAAAGCCGAAATGGCGCTCCGGACTGAAATGGCCTTTTTGTAAGCGCAGCGTAATGAACAAAAGCATCAACATACCCACGAATACGTGAAAGCCATGGAAGCCCGTGAGCATAAAGAAGGTGGAGCCGTAAATGCCGGAACTAAGCTTCAGATTGAGTGCCGAATAAGCATGGTAATACTCATAGCCCTGAACGAGCAAGAAAGTAACGCCCAGGAGCACCGTCAGCCACATGAAGCTAATGGTTTTGCTGCGATTGCCATCGATAAGCGCGTGGTGCGCTATGGTCAGCGTCACACCTGAGCTCAAGAGCAAAGCCGTGTTAATGGTGGGCAACCAGAAAGGGCCCATGGTGGTGAAGGGCTCGATGATGCCAGCAGGCGATGCGGTTACGCCGGCAGCCAAACTGGGCCAAACCGCTTTGAAACCGGGCCACAGGATCGCGTTGTCCAAGCTGCCCAACGCAGGCACTGAGTGCGAGCGGGCCCACCACAAGGCGCTAAAGAAAGCGCCAAAGAACATCACTTCCGAGAAGATGAACCAACTCATGCTCCAGCGGAAAGACAGGTCAATTTTTCGACCATACTGCCCGGTTTCGCTTTCATGGACTGCCTCACCAAACCATTGGAAAAGCACGAAAAAGAGAAACAACATACCAAAGGCCAGCGAGTAACGGCCCCAGTCAGCCCCGTTGATCCACTGGCCCGCACCCAGAATCACAAAGAACAGCGCAAGAGACGCCATGGCCGGATGGCGCGACGGCTGAGGTACAAAATAATACGGTTTTGCGCCGTGTGCAGTGCTACTCATTTCAGCTCCATTTTTCCAAATACGATTCTAAGGACGCAGTGCTAATACCTGCGCCTATTTGCCAACCACCCAAGTAGCCAAACCGATCAGGCTGACTACCAAAACCAATACCGAAATCACGCCCGCCAACAGGACATGCAGCGGGTTTACTTTGGCCGCATCCTCCTCAAAGCCGGCACGACTGCGAATGCCAATAAATGACCAGGCCACGGTTTTTAGACTGCGCAACAGCGATGGGCGCACAACATTGCCAGGCACGGCGTTCGCTTCACTCATGAGCCCAAGACCTTTGTCGCAACGGTAGCAATCGGCGCAGGCGGAATTTTGCCACCCACCTCAAAGAATGTGTAGGACAGCGTGATGGTTCGTACATCTTTAGAGAGCCTGGGATCAATCACAAACACGACCGGCCAAGATTTTTTCTCACCCGCTTCCAGGGTGTATTCGTTAAAACAAAAACACTCCAATTTATTGAAATGCGCTGCCGCTTGTTGCGGCGCATAACTGGGGATAGCCTGCGCCGCCATACGACGGTTCTGCGTGTTCTGGAATTCGTACATCACAGTCATCACTTCGCCCGGATGCACTTGCAAAGAACTCTGGGCCGGCTTGAACTGCCAGGGCCCCCGGCTGTTAGCGTCAAACTCTACCGTGATGGTGCGGCCGGTATCGACCTGCGTATTGGCGGGAACTTTGGCCTTTTCGCCCGGAACAACCAACTCGGCCAGTGCCAAAATGTTCACTCCGGTCATCTGGCAGATCGCGTTGTAGATCGGAACCAAGGCATAGCCAAAACCAAACATGGCCAGCACCACCACCGCCAATTTACCCAGCATGGTGGAGTTATGAAAACGCGGGTTCATACGCAACTTAGTGACTTAGCAAAAACATTTTAACAAATATGCCAATGAAAAAAACCACCGCCACCGAGGCAAGGCTCAAGGCCATACGCAGGTTGGCTTTTTTCTGTTCAGGCGTCATACGGTCAGTCGATGGTTTATGGCTTAAGCGAGTATTTTGTTGGCCGCAGCATTGAGCTTGGGTGGCGTCTCGAAGGTGTGGAAGGGCGCGGGCGAAGGAACTTCCCACTCCAGGCCTTCTGCACCTTCCCAGGGGCGCTGGGGCGCTTTTTCACCGTGCCCAAGCATAGCGGGTAAGACAACAAAGAGGAAGAAATACACCTGCGCCAAGCCAAAGGCAAAACCACCCACCGAGGCGAGCGCGTTGAAGTCCGCAAACTGCATTGGGTAATCGGCGTAGCGGCGCGGCATACCTGCCAGACCCAGGAAGTGCATAGGGAAGAAGGTGACATTAAAGGCGATCAGCGACCACCAGAAATGGATCTTGCCGCGTGTTTCGTTGTACATCACACCGGTCCACTTAGGCGCCCAGTAGTAGTACCCGGCAAACATGGCATACAAAGAGCCCGCCACCAGCACATAGTGGAAGTGGGCCACCACGTAATAGGTGTCCTGCAACTGGATGTCGATCGGTGCCATGGCCAGAATCAGGCCGGTAAACCCGCCCATGGTGAACACAAAGATAAAGCCGACAGCAAACAACATAGGTGTTTCAAAGGTCATGGAGCCCTGCCACATGGTGGCAATCCAGTTGAACACCTTCACCGCCGTAGGCACCGCGATCAACATCGTCGCGTACATAAAGAACAACTGACCGGTCACCGGCATGCCGGTGGTGAACATGTGATGCGCCCAGACGATGAAGGACAAAATCGCGATGGACGAAGTGGCATACACCATAGAGGTATAGCCAAACAAACGCTTGCGGGCAAAGGCCGGCACGATCTGGCTGATGATGCCGAAGGCCGGCAAGATCATGATGTAGACCTCAGGGTGACCGAAGAACCAGAAAATATGCTGGTACAGCACCGGGTCACCACCACCAGCAGGATTAAAGAAGGTGGTGCCAAAGTGGCGGTCAGTCAGCGTCATAGTAATAGCGCCAGCCAGCACAGGCATCACCGCAATCAGCAAATATGCGGTAATCAGCCAGGTCCAGGCGAACATGGGCATCTTCATCAAAGTCATGCCGGGTGCGCGCATGTTTAGGATCGTGACGATGATGTTAATCGAGCCCATGATGGAAGAAGCGCCCAGGATGTGCAAGGCGAAAATACCGGTATCCATACTCGGGCCTTGTTGCAAGGTCAGCGGTGCATACAGCGTCCAACCGGCAGCAGGCGCGCCGCCGGGCATCAAGAAAGAGCTAACCAACAACAAGCCTGCAGGTATCAGTAGCCAGAAGCTGAAGTTGTTCATACGCGCAAAGGCCATGTCGGCTGCGCCAATTTGCAGTGGAATCATCCAGTTGGCAAAGCCCACAAAGCCCGGCATGATGGCGCCAAAGACCATGATCAAACCGTGCATCGTGGTCAGCGAATTGAACAACTCGGGGTTGACAATTTGCAAACCGGGTTGGAATAACTCGGCGCGGATCAGTAGTGCCAGAATTCCGCCCACGATAAACATGGTGAAGCTGAACAGCAGGTACATCGTGCCGATGTCTTTGTGGTTGGTCGCATAAACCCAGCGCCGCCAACCGGTAGGCGCGTGACCGTGGTGGTCGTCATGGGCGTGATCGTGGTGGTCTAAAACTGCGCTCATACGGGTTTCCTTCTCAATACTTCAATAATTAAATTCGATTTCGTCAAGCTGGCCTGCGCTTACTTGCGCAATGCGGCTACATCTGCCGGCTGCACCACTTGCCCGGTCTGGTTGGACCAGTGATTTTTGGTATAGCTTATAACCGCTGCGATATCGGTGTCGCTCAGGGACTTCCAAGCCGGCATAGCCCCATTGTTTTGACCGTTGAGTAAAACCATAATTTGCTTGGCCTTATCGGCATCGCGTATCACCGCTGCGCCATCGAGTGCCTTGATAGCGCCGGCGCCTTTGCCATGCGTCTGGTGGCAGGCCACGCAGTTTTGCGCGTAGACTTTTTCACCGCGCTGGGTGATCTCAGCCAGCGTCCAGACTTTGGAAGGATCGTCCGCCAAAGCGGCCATTTTTTTCCTCTCGCCATCAACCCATTTGCTGTAGTCCTCGGCCGATACCACTTTCACATGGATGGGCATATAGGCATGCTCTTTGCCGCACAACTCCTGGCACTGACCATGGTAGTCACCGATTTTTTCGGCGCGGAACCAGGTGTCACGCACAAAGCCGGGAATCGCGTCTTGCTTAATACCGAAGGCCGGCACCGCAAAAGCATGGATCACGTCATTGGCGGTGGTAATGATGCGGACTTTTTTATCCACCGGCACTACCAGCGGGTTGTCCACTTTGAACAAATAGTCATCCACTATCTCGCCCTTTTTGGGGCCACCGTTATTGGACATTTCACGCTGATCGGCATCCAAAGTGGAGACAAAGCCAATGCCTTCGCCTTCGCCTTTGATGTAGTCATAGCCCCATTTCCACTGCATGCCAGTGGCCTTAATCGTCACATCCGCGTTGCTGGTGTCCTTCATCGCGACCACCACCTTGGTGGCCGGCAAGGCCATCAAAATCACGATGATGAAGGGGATAACGGTCCAGATAATTTCGACAGTAACCGACTCATGGAACGCGGCCGGCTTGTGGCCCCGCGATTTGCGGTGTTTCCAGATGGAATAAAACATCACCGCAAACACCGCGACAAAAATCACCGTGCAAAGAATCAGCATGAACCAGTGCAGCC
>CANNEW010000188.1 GCA_947503685.1 Comamonadaceae bacterium
GTCTTGGTACGCCGGCACCGCCACCGCTGCCAGAACTCCGATGATCGCGATCACGATCATCAACTCAATCAGGGTGAAACCCTTTTGCAGGCTGTTTTTCATAAAGAACTCCCTATCAACAAATAAATAAGTAGATGTACATGGGTCAACTGAAACACTTAGGTTTTAAAAATTTTGACAATAGTTTTCAAATGGTATATCAAATAAGGAGCGGCAGAGGTTTTGCGGATCGTCAAAAGAGATCAGCTATTGCTGGCCAAGCATAGCCACTGGCCTTATATGCCAGCAAGGCACGACCTGCTGCCAAGTATTGTCGGTGCAGACCGCCCTGCCGTGCAGCAGCGCTTAGGGCGCTGGCGAGTCGTCCTTGTCATGGCGCTTTTGTAGCCAACGTCCCAGTATCAGCACCAGTGCTGCGCCCAGGGCCGGGCCGGCTTGGTGTAGCCAGTGGGCGTTTTCTAGCAGCGGTACCAGCACTTTGTCGCTGACCACGGTCTCACCGCCCACCCAGCCGATCAGCGCTGCGCCAAAAGTCACCACAATCGGGAAGCGCTCCATCAGGCGGATCATCAAGGTGCTGCCGAAGATGACCATAGGGATGCTGATCGCCAATCCCAGCACCAGCAGCACCATGTTTCCATTGGCGGCAGCGGCCACGGCAATCACGTTGTCCAGGCTCATAACCAGGTCGGCGATCAAGATGGTGCGTATGGCGGCCATCATGGAGCCGTAGTGTTTTTCTTCGCCCTCGTCGCCACCGTGATCGGACAGCAGTTGTACGCCGATCCACAAGAGCAGCGCGCCGCCCACCATTTGTAAATAAGGCAGGGCCAGTAATTGCACCGCCACCACCGTTAGCACGATGCGCAAGACCACCGCCGCGCCCGAGCCAAATAAGACGGCCTGGCGCTGTTGCTCCGGCGGCAGGCTGCGCGCCGCCAAGGCGATGACCACAGCGTTATCGCCAGACAGGATGATGTTGATCCAGATGATTTTCAGTAGCCCAAGCCAGAACTCGGGGGTTTGCAGCATTTCCATGATTCTCTTTCTTATGCGGGCCTTATGCCCGTACCCCCCGGCGCTGGTGCTCCTGCGGGGGTGTCAGGGTGTAGCGATTGGTAGGACGCCGCTTAGGGACGGCCTGCCTGTGGCGTGAAAGCCAGGCTTAAAGCATGGCTTTAAGTAGCTTGGCCATTTCGGAAGGGTTGCGTGTCACCTTGAAGCCACACTCCTCCATCACCGCCAGCTTGGCGTCCGCCGTGTCGGCGCCACCGCTGATCAGCGCACCGGCATGGCCCATGCGCTTGCCGGCGGGCGCGGTGACACCGGCGATAAAGCCGACGATGGGTTTTTTCATATTGAGCTTGCACCAGCGCGCTGCTTCGGCTTCGTCGGGGCCGCCGATTTCGCCAATCATGATGACCGCGTCGGTGTCCGGATCGTCGTTGAAGGCGCGCATGATGTCGATGTGCTTGAGTCCGTTGATCGGATCGCCCCCAATGCCCACGGCAGTGGACTGGCCCAGGCCGATTTCGGTGAGCTGCGCCACTGCTTCATAGGTGAGCGTTCCCGAGCGCGAAACCACGCCGATGCGGCCTTTGCGGTGGATGTGGCCGGGCATGATGCCGATTTTGATTTCTTCGGGCGTGATCAGTCCCGGGCAGTTGGGCCCGAGCAGCAAGGTTTTTTTACCACCAGCGGCTTCTTTGGCGCGCATTTTGTTGCGCAATTCCAACATGTCGCGCACCGGGATGCCTTCGGTAATGCAGATAGCCAGGTCCAGGTCGGCTTCGACGGCTTCCCAGATGGCAGCTGCCGCGCCAGGGGGCGGCACATAGATGACGGACACGGTGGCGCCGGTTTCGTGAGAAGCCTCTTTGACCGAGCCGTAAATCGGGATACCTAGCACCGACTCACCGGCCTTTTTAGGATTGACCCCGGCTACAAAGCAGGCCTTGCCATTGGCGTATTCCTGGCACTTTTCGGTGTGGAATGCGCCAGTTTTGCCGGTAATGCCCTGGGTAATGACGCGGGTGTCTTTATTGATGAAGATCGACATGGCGGTTTCTTTCTGACGGTGGCGTGGGCTTTAGGCGTGGGCTTGGACGGCGGCGACGACTTTTTGCGCCGCTTCGGCCATGGTGTCGGCACTGATGATGGGCAGACCTGAGTCGGCCAGCATTTTTTTGCCGATGTCCTCGTTGGTGCCCTTCATACGCACCACCAGCGGCACTTGCAGGTTGACCGCTTTGCAAGCGGCGATAACGCCGTGGGCAATGGTGTCGCACTTCATGATGCCGCCAAAAATGTTGACCAAAATCGCCTTGACTTTGGGGTTTTTCAGCATGATCTTGAAGGCCTCGGTCACTTTTTCCGGGGTGGCGCCGCCGCCTACGTCCAGGAAGTTGGCCGGCTCAGCGCCAAACAGCTTGATCGTGTCCATAGTGGCCATGGCCAGACCGGCGCCGTTGACCAGGCAGCCGATGTTGCCGTCCAGGCTTATATAGGCCAGGTCAAACTTGGAGGCCTCGATCTCGGCCGCGTCTTCCTCGTCCAGATCACGGTAGGCGACGATTTCGGGGTGGCGGTAGAGCGCGTTGGCGTCAAAGTTGAACTTGGCGTCCAGCGCTTTGATATTGCCATTGCCTTCCAAAATCAGCGGGTTCACTTCCACCAGGCTGGCGTCGGTGTCTATGTACACCTGGTAAAGCTTTTGCAGTACATCGACCGCCTTGGCCGTGGAGTCGGATGGCACACCAATGGCGTCGGCTAGTTTTTTGGCTTGCGCGTCGGTCAGGCCGAGGGCCGGGTCGACGATTTCGGTGATGATTTTTTCCGGCGTGTCGTGCGCCACGCCTTCGATATCCATACCGCCTTCGGAAGAGACAATCATGGCCACGCGCTGGCTGGCGCGGTCGGTGACGGCGGAGACGTAATACTCTTTTTGAATGTCGGCACCGTCTTCGATCAGCAAGCGGCGCACCTTCTGGCCCAGCGGACCGGTCTGGTGGGTGATCAGCTGCATACCCAATATCTCGGTAGCGAGTTGCGTGACTTCCTCAATAGAGCGGGCCAGCTTGACGCCGCCGCCCTTGCCGCGGCCACCGGCATGAATTTGCGCCTTGACCACCCATACCGGGCCGCCGAGTTTTTGCGCGGCTTCGACAGCTTCTTGTACCGTGAAAGCGGGGATGCCGCGCGGCACAGGCACGCCGGCATTGCGCAAGATTTCCTTGCCTTGGTATTCGTGGATTTTCATGGCTTTTCTCGTTTGAAACAGGGGGCAAAGCAAAGACGCGGAACTGTATCATGGTGCAGCGCGTCAATCTTGCCCCCTGCTTACGAGGCGCGTGGGCCACTAGGCCCCAGCCTTGCCCGCATTGAATGCCTTTTTTAAGCCCATGAAAAAAATCTTTATCGACGGCGAAGCCGGAACCACCGGTCTGCAAATCCGCGAGCGCCTGCAAGCCATGGCCCACATCGAAATACTGCGCATAGACCCTGCCTTGCGCAAAGACGATGCCGCCAAGCGCGCGCTGATGGCCCGGGCCGATGTGGTGATTTTGTGTTTGCATGACGACGCGGCTATCGCTTCGGTCGCCATGGTCGATGCGCTGCGCCGCGACACCGGCAAGGCCCCGCGCATCATCGACGCCTCTACCGCGCACCGCACCGCGCCGGGCTGGGTCTATGGTTTTGCTGAACTGTGCGCCGGCCAAAGTGCCGCCATCGCTGCAGCAGACCGCGTGGCCAACCCAGGCTGCTACGCCACCGGCGCGATTGCGCTTTTGCGCCCCTTGATCGATGCGGGTTTGCTGCCGCCGGACTTTTCTGTGTGCCTGCCTTCGGTCAGCGGTTACAGCGGCGGCGGGCGAAGCATGATAGAAGCCTATGAGGCGGGCAGCGCGGCGACCTTTGAGCTGTACGCCCTGGGATTGCAGCACAAACACATCCCCGAAATCATGCATTGCAGCGGCCTGACGCGCCGCCCGCTGTTTGTGCCCTCGGTGGGCAATTTCGCGCAAGGCATGCTGGTGCAGCTGCCGCTACATCTGGACAGCCTGCCGGGCCAGCCTAGCGCCCAAGCCCTGCACCAGGCCCTGGCCGCGCACTACGCCGGCAGCCGCGTGGTGACGGTGGAGCCGCCCACCGCCGATGGCAAGCTCGATGCCGTGGCCTTGGCGGGTAGCAACCAGATGGAGTTGCGCGTCTTCGCCAACCCAGCCGCCGGCCACGCCCTGCTGGTCGCCCGCCTGGACAACCTGGGCAAAGGCGCAAGCGGCGCTGCGGTACAAAACTTGGAGCTGATGTTGGGGTTGTGAGAGGCTCAGCCCACACCCCCACCTAAACCCCACCCCGACCCAAAACCGGAATGAGCCGGTCACGAGGTTTTCAGGACAGCGGCATGCCAAAGCGCTCCCAGCGCGGCAGCCAGTTCTCTTTGAAGGCGACCGAAAGCACCAGGTGGTGGGCGCGGCCTACCAGCAAATTGCGCGGCACTGGGCCGATGTAGCGCGAGTCGGCGCTGTTATCGCGGTTGTCCCCCATCATCCAGTAATGGCCCTCGGGTACGCGAAACGCTGCCATCGAGCGCAGGGATTGAACGCCCGGCAACCACTGCACCGTGCTGTCCCGCTTGCCCAGGTGTTCGCGCATACGGAGTGCTGGTAGTACCAACTGCTCATCAACAGCTTCCTGAACTTGCACGGCATCCGAATACTGCGCCGCTTCGCCATTGATGATGAGTACGCCCTGACGCATTTCAACCGTGTCGCCCGGCAGAGCGACTAGGCGCTTAATCAGACGGGTGTCGTCTTTGGGCGAGTAAAAAACCACGATATCGCCTATTCGTGGCTCGTCGATTCGCGTAAGGGCGATATCGGTGAGCGGTATTTTTAAATCGTAAGCGACGCGGTTGACCAACACCATGTCCCCTTCGAGTAAGGACGGGCGCATGGAGCCAGAGGGAATCGGGCTCCAGTCGGCGATGGCGGTGCGAAAGAGCCCGAACAAAAACAAGAAAAGAATGAAGCCCCGGTTTTCGACCCACAACTTTTTCATCGCGCCAACTCCTATTTACATACACATTTGGAGAATCTTATCTTAATCTTCATCACATTCAAAAGCCCCCGACACCACGCGGGCGATGGCTTCACCGCCAAAGCCGCGACTGGCTAAAAAGCGCACTTGTTTTGCGCGTTCGGCAGGGGTGCTGGCGGAGCCGCCAAATTTTTTGCGCCAGACTTCAAGGGCGCGGGTCTGTTCGCTGGCGCGTAGCTGGTCCAGGGCCTGGGCCATGGCCTCGGGCTCCATGCCTTTGGCCTGCATTTCCTGGCGGATGCGCGCGCTACCGAGCTTGGCGCTGCGCCGGTGGACGAGCGAATCGACCGCGCGCTGCTCGCTTTGCAGGTCTTTGGCGGCGAGTTTGTCCAGTACGGCGCCCAACTCGCCTGGCGCCTCTTCAAAGGGAGCGAGCTTGCGCTGTAACTCGGCGCGCGAATGCTCGCGTGCGCTGAGCAGGCGCAGCGCGCGGCCTGTCAGGGAGGGTTTGGGGCCGGTGGCCATGGTTCGTGTCAAACAAGCGGGGCAAACTGCGAATAATCCGTCAGCGCCCCGCCCTGCGAGGGCGGGGCGCTGATCGGGCTTTACGCAGCGGTTTCGGCTTTTTTGCCGCCTTTGACTTTGGCCTCGGGCGCCTCGGCAGCGCCCGCCAGCAGCGGGATGCCCAAGGACTCGCGAACTTTGTTTTCGATCTCGGTGGACAGGGCGGGGTTTTCACGCAAGAACTCGCGGGCGT
>CANNEW010000189.1 GCA_947503685.1 Comamonadaceae bacterium
AAGGCCGCTGGCAGGCCTTCTTGTACAAATATGCGCGCGCATTCGCGGGAGCCATACAGCATGGTGGTAGCTTCGGTGTGGTGGTTCAGGCCAGCGTCGCTCCAGTAGTCCATCACCATGGCCAGGTCCATGTAGTTGGACGCAATGCGCTGACCAACCCCAGGCACATAGCCTGACGGTTGCAGGCCGTCTTCGATATGGCGGCGCCGGTAAATGACACGGGCCATCTCGTCAGACAAGGTAATCGGTGCGGCGCCCGAGGGACCCGCCAGGCATTTTTGCAAACCGGCGGTAACCGCATCAATCTGCCAGGCGTCCACCGGCAAAGGCGTGCCGCCGCAGGAGGCCGTGGCATCGACTTGCAGCATGGCGCCATAACGGTGGCACAGCGCGCCCAGCCCCTCCAAGGGTTGCAGCATGGTGGTGGAGGTATCGCCCTGGCACACGGCCACTAGCTTAGGTGAAAAATCTTTGATCGCCGCTTCAATTTGGGCCAAGTCAAACACCGTGCCCCAGGGTGCTTGCACGACGCGCACTTGGGCAGCGCAGCGCTGCGCGATTTCATTGAGTAATTGGCCAAACCGTCCGAAGCTGCAGACCAGCACTTTGTCGCCTGGCTCGATGGCCGACAGCATCACCATTTCAATGGCCGAGCGCGCGGTGCCATCTAGCACCAAGGTCCAATCATTTTGCGTTTCAAAGAACTGGCGGTACAGCACCATGGTCTCGCGCATCATGCGCCTAAACTGCGGGTCAAACTGCCCCAGCAATTGCGAGGACATGGCCTTGAGGACACGGGGGTCGGCGTTGATCGGACCGGGCCCCATCAGCAGGCGCGGGGCGAAATGCAATTCGTCCATGGCACTTGTGGGATGGGCCAGGGGCGACAAGGGTGGGAGTGGTATGCCGGACATATGAAAGTATGATAGCAAATTGTTAACAAAAACCCGGACTGCCCTGGCATGAACGCTCCCCTGCACACGGCCGCTTTTATCAGCGCCAATTTGTACAAAGACTCGGTGGCGCTCATGCGAGTCGCCCAAGGTTTACTGGCCCTGCCCGGCGTGGTCAACGCGACCCTGCAAATGGGCAATCCGGCCAACAAAGACATTTTGCGCGAGGCCGGTCTGCTGCACAAGTCAGTGCAAGACGCCGGGCCCAGCGACGTGATGGTGGTGGTGCAGGCGCGCAGCGCTGCGCTATGCGTCGCTGCGGTGGACAGCTGCCAGGCGCAATTGGCCGGCACACAAGCTTCGGGCAGCGGTACCGGTGACGTGCAGGCCCTACCCCGTAGCAGTTTAGCGATGGGCCAGGCGGCGCTGTCCGGGGTCAATTTGGCGCAGATTTCCGTGCCCGGCCCCTATGCCGCAGCCGAGGCGCTCAAGGCCATCAAGCTCGGCATGCATGTATTTTTGTTCAGCGACAACGTGCCCCTGGCGCAGGAGGTCACTCTCAAGCAAGAAGCCACGCGGCGTGGCCTGCTGGTCATGGGCCCGGACTGCGGCACCGCCATCATCGGCGGCGTGCCCCTGGGTTTTGCCAATGCGGTACGGCGCGGCAACATCGGCCTAGTGGCCGCGTCGGGCACCGGCTTGCAGGAAGTCAGCACCCAAATTCACCGCATGGGCGGGGGCGTCAGCCACGCCATAGGTACCGGCGGACGCGATGTCTATGAAGCAGTGGGCGCCGCCACCATGCTGCAAGGCATAGCCATGCTGGCCGCAGACCCCAGCACCAAAGTTATTGCCATCGTTTCCAAACCGCCGGCCCCGCTTGTTGCCGAGCGCGTGCTAGCGGCATTGCGCGCCAGCGGCAAACCCTCGGTGGTGCTTTTTATAGGCGCTGCGGCGCAATTGCCCCACAAGAGCAAAGGCGCAGTGCTGCGCATCGCGCACACGCTGGTGGATTGCGCGGCCATGGCGGTGCGCCTGGCCGGAGTCAAACGACAAGTCCCCGCGCATTACCCGCTGCCACGCAAACCCATGTTTGCCAAAAGCCAGCAATACCTGCGCGCGCTGTACGCCGGCGGCACCTTCACCGCCGAGGCGCAAAGCCTATGGGCCGACGCGGGCTTCAAGGTCTGGTCTAACGTGCCCTTGGAACCCGCGTTGGCCCTAGCCAAGCCGCGCCAGGCCAGCCGCGAACACAGCGCACTGGACCTGGGCGATGACGCATTTACCGTAGGCCGCCCCCACCCCATGATTGACCAAGCGGCGCGTATCGAGCGCTTGCTCATCGAGGCCGCCGACCCGCAGGTGCGCGTGATCCTGCTGGACGTGGTCATCGGCTGGGGGGCGCACAGCAACCCGGCTGCCGAGCTGGCGCCGGCTATCGTGCAAGCCAAAGCTTTGGCGCGCAAACGTGGACGGCAGTTGGCCATCGTCGGCTTTGTCTGCGGCACCGAGGCCGACCCGCAAGTGCTTTCGCAGCAAGAAGCTTTGCTGCGCAAGGCCGGTATGGTGCTCGCGAGTAATAGCGCCAACGCGGCCTGGCTGGCAGGGCAGTGGCTGCGATGAACCCGCCCCCAGCCCCGGCGCGCAAACGGGTAGTGGTGGCACTGGGCGGCAATGCCGCCTACCCGCCCACGATCAAAGGTACGGCAGAAGAACAACTAGCCCTGATGCGCCAGGTCTGCGGGCATTTGGTGGAAATCATCCGCGCCGGTTGGCAATTGGTGCTCACCCATGGCAACGGCCCGGTAGTCGGCAATATTTTGTACCGCATGGCGCGCACTGCGGACGAATTGCCGCCCATGCCTATGGACGTATGCGTTGCCCACTCGCAAGGCGGCATGGGCTATATGCTGCAACAAAGTTTTGCCAATGTGCTGGTCGATAGCGGCATGGACATCGTGGTCTCCTGCGTGGTGACCGAAGTAGAAGTCGATGCCGACGATCCGGCCTTTGCCAACCCGACCAAACCCGTGGGTAAGTTTTTTAGCGAAGCGGACGCGCGCGACATGGCCACCAAAACCGGCTGGTATTTCGCCGAAGATTCCGGGCGCGGTTGGCGGCGCATGGTGGCCAGCCCCAAACCGAAAAAAATTCTCGACCTCAAAACCATAGACGCTTTGCTTGAAGCCGGTGTGATCCCGATTGCCTGTGGCGGCGGCGGCATACCGGTGCTGCATGGTGCCGATGGACACTGGTCCGGCGTGCCTGCGGTGATCGACAAAGACCTGACCAGCGCCATGCTGGCGGCGCATTTGCATGCAGACGCTTTGATCATGCTCACCGGCGTGGACCGCGTGGCCCTGGATTTCAACCAGCCCACGCAGCGCTGGCTGGACCATATGACTTTGGCCCAGGCCCGCGACTACAGTGCCCAAGGCCAGTTTCCCGCAGGCAGCATGGGGCCCAAAATCGATGCGGCCATGAGCTATCTGCAAGAACTTCCCAATGCCAACCACGAGGGCGAAGTCATCATCACCTCACTGGAGCAGGCATTCGAGGCTTTGATGGGCCGCGCGGGAACGCACATCACGATGCAAACGCCCAAGCCGTGAGCACCCACACCCTGGCGCTGGCGCCCCTACCCGGCTTTGAAAGCACGCACTACGCGCTGCTCGATGGGCGCATCGTCTGGACCGGGGATAGCGCAGACAGCGCGCACCCGCGCAACCTGGCAAACCCCTGGCAAGCTGCGCCCGCTCGCTATCAGGCTGCGGCCCTGCGCAAGGGCGCGGCGCTGGCGTGGCACGCACTGCAAACGCAAACACGCCCCGGCCTGTTGGCCTGGCTGGGCGGCCAGGCATTGCCCTTTCCTTTGAGCCTTGCACAACAGCGCCTACAAGATTTGGCGCAGGCGGTACACAGCCAAGACTTGGCTGCTTTTGAAGCCGCCTGCCTGCGCCTGCTCGGCCTGGGTGTGGGCCTGACGCCCAGCGGAGATGACTTGGTAGGCGCGGTATTTTTTACGCTGCACCACGCACCTGTGGCCCACTGGCAAGCGGCCATACCGGCGCTGCGCACACGCATCAGCCGCGCCGCACAAAGCGCCAGCAACCCGATCAGCGCCGCACTGCTCGACGACTTATTGCAAGGCAGCAGCTACCGCGCCTTGCATGCACTTTTTGATGCCATGCAAATGCAGCAAATCCCTGTTATCCACCACGCAGTGCAAGACCTGCTGCGCATCGGCGCCAGCTCGGGCGGCGATATGCTGGCCGGCGTGCTGCTGACCCTGTTAAACCCCGAACTTCCTGCCAAATGACAATGACCTTAAGCACCAACACCTTACTCAACCAGGCACCCGTTGTGCTCAATATCGGCATCGACGGCTTCAATGAAAGCATCAGTCAACATGGTGGGCAAGTGGCGCATTTGGCCTGGCGACCGCCGGGCAATGCAGATCCATTGCTCGCCTGGAAGCTGGCGCGCCTGATGGACGATGCGCGCATTAGCGCCGCCAACGCAGAGGCATGCAAGCGCATCATCCAATCGCGCCCCCTATGGGAAGACATTGCCTTGCGCGCCGACGGCGTATGGCCTGAAATGAAAGGCACGCGCCTCTTGCTGCACGCTGGCCCGCCGGTGGCCTGGGACGCGATGTGCGGCCCCATGCACGGGGCCATGGTCGGCGCGGTGCTCTACGAAGGCTGGGCTAAGACACCCGAGCAAGCCCAAAAAATGCTGGCACGTGGCGATATTGAATTTGCGCAATGCCATGACTTTGGTGCCGTAGGGCCGATGACCGGCATCATCAGCGCCTCGATGCCTTTGATTCAGGTGCGCGACCTCACGCATGGCAATGTGGCCTACACCAATATCAACGAAGGTATTGGCCGCTGCCTGCGCTTTGGCGCCAATGGCCCGGATGTGTTGCAAAAGCTCAAATGGTTTGAAGACGTATTGGCCCCGGTACTCAAAGCCGCCGTGCGCCACAATTTTGACAAAACAGGCGGTATTGACCTTAAGGCCATTCAGTCGCAAGCGCTCTTGATGGGCGATGAGGTGCATAGCCGCAACGCCGCGTCCACCGCCTTGTTTTTTATGGCCTTGGCGGTGCCCTTGGCGGCAGAACATAAAGCTTTGTCGCAAGACCAGATTCACCAGAGCCTGGACTTTGTGGCCAAGACTTCGCAGTTTTTCTTGAACTATTCCATGGCCTCGTGCAAAGCCATCATGGACGCGGCGCATGGTGTGCCCTTTAGCTCGGTCGTCACGGCTACTGCGCGTAACGGCACCGAAACCGGCCTGCGCATCAGCGGTCTGGGCAATCAATGGTTTACCGCCACCTCGGACTTGCCCAAAGGCTTGTTCTTCCCCGGCTTCAAACAAGATGATGCCTGCCCGGATATCGGTGACAGCGCGATCACCGAGACCGCTGGTTTTGGTGGCTGCTCTTTTGCCGCCTCACCAGCCCTGACGCTACTGGCCGGTGGCTCGGTCAGCGACGCGGTGCGCTACAGCCGCGAGATGTACGAAATCACCGTGACCAAAAACCCGGCGCTCAGCCTGCCCGCCTTGGACTTTGAAGGTGCGCCCTGCGGCATCGACGTACGCAAAGTCGTGGACACCGGCATACGTCCGGTGGTGACCACCGGCATTGCCCACAAACAGGCTGGCGTGGGCCAGATTGGTGCGGGCATTGTGCGGGTGCCCATGGACTGCTATGCCAAAGCCCTCCACGCCATGGCCGCGCAATTTTTAAATGATTGAAAGAGCCCCATGCGCCAAACCCTGACTTCCCCGCGCGGCATGGTGACCGCCCCCCACCACCTGGCTGCAGGCAGCGCCTGCGCCG
>CANNEW010000190.1 GCA_947503685.1 Comamonadaceae bacterium
GAGCAAGCACTGGTGGAGAGGGCTGGATTCGAACCAGCGTACTCGTAAGAGGGCAGATTTACAGTCTGCTGCCATTAACCACTCGGCCACCTCTCCAAACGTGAGCCCGCGATTATGCCACGGTATCACCTCAATGGACAAGCCAAGCCCTTAAACCAACGCGGGGGCGCACCCCCTCAGGTTTGCTCGTGTTCCGCGCACCATTTTTGTGCACGAGAGAAGTGGCCGCAGCCAATAAATGGCGCTGGACTGCGCAGCGCGGACAAAGGCGAGGGGTGATTGGCGCTCAGCACCAGGTGGCGGCTTTCATCGATCAGACTGCGTTTTTTTTGTGCCGCAGCACCCCAGAGCATAAAAACGACGCGCTGGGAGCTTGACGAGACCTGCGCGATCAAGGCGTCCGTCAGGGCTTCCCAGCCTTTTCCTTGGTGGCTGTTGGCCAAACCTTCCTCTACCGTCAGGCAGGTATTCAGGAGCAAAGTGCCTTGTTGCGCCCACGCAACAAGGCTGCCGCCGGGCACCGGCATGGCCGGCCAGGGTTCGCCCAAGTCACGCTGGCGCTCTTTGAAAATATTGCGCAAGGAAGGCGGCAGCGCCTGGCCTGGTGCGACGGAAAAGGCCAAGCCCTCAGCCTGGCCGCGTCCGTGGTAAGGATCCTGACCCAGAATGACGGTGTGCACCGCATGCAAAGGCGTTAGCGCCAAAGCCCGCAAAGGCTGTGGCGGAAATATCACCGCGCCTTCGCTTATACGGCGCTTCAGAAAAGTGAGTAGCGCCTCGCCTTCGGCGCCCTTGAAAAAGCGATCAACCACCGGGCGCCAGTCCGTAGCAACCGGCCAGTCACCCGGGTCGGAGGTTTGCAAATACGCCTTAGCGGCTGCCCCGGGGAATAATTCCACGCCCTCAACCGAACAAGGCGGCCAGGGCCAGGCCGGGATCGGGTGCACGCATAAAGGCTTCGCCCACCAAAAACGCATTCACGCCAGCGGCGCCCATGCGCAGCACATCGTCGCGCTGCAAGATGCCGCTTTCGGTCACCACCAGTCGGTCGGCGGGCACCAGGGCGCGCAGCTGCAAGGTGGTGTCCAGCGAAACTTCAAAGGTTTTGAGATTGCGGTTGTTGATGCCAATAAGCCGCGTTTTAAGCCGCAATGCGCGCTCCATTTCCGGCTGGTCATGCACTTCCACGAGCACAGCCATGTCTAGACTGCGGGCGATGGCTTCGAAATCCTGCATTTGCGCATCGCTCAGGCAGGCGGCGATCAAGAGCACGCAATCGGCACCCATGGCGCGTGACTCGTAAATTTGGTAGGCGTCGACCATGAAATCTTTGCGCAGCACCGGTAGGTGGCAGGAGGCGCGGGCTTGCTTGAGGTAGTCCACGCTGCCCTGAAAAAACTGTACATCGGTGAGCACCGACAAGCAGGCCGCTCCATGCTCGGCATAGCTTTGGGCAATGTCGGCGGGAATAAAGTCTTCACGCAACACGCCTTTGGACGGGCTGGCCCTTTTCACTTCAGCAATCACGCCCGGTTTGCCCGCAGCCATTTTTGCGCGCAGGCTGCCTTCAAAGTCGCGGGTGAGCACCCGCGAGTGCGCGTCGGCACGCACCGCCTCCAGTGGCTTTCGTTTTTGCGCTGCGTCGATCTCTTCGCGCTTGACCGCTACGATCTTGTCCAGAATGTCACTCATGGGTACTTTCGCGCAGCCGTGGCCGCAATAGGGTTCGATGCAAGCATGGCCTTACTGCGCCGACTTAAGCGCCGACCACCTCAAAGGTTTTGGAAAACGCGACGAGGGCCTGCATTTTCGCCTTGGCCTGACCCGAGGCAATGACCGCGCGGGCCAGCTCAATACCTTCGGCCATCGTGTTAGTCACATTCGCTGCATACAAAGCGACACCCGCATTGAGGGCCACGATATCACGTGCCGCGCCGGGCTGGTTGTCCAGCACAGACATCATCATGGCCATGGACTCCTGCGCGGTTTCCACCCGCAGAGCACGGTTACTGGCCATGACCAGGCCAAAGTCTTCCGGGTGAATTTCGTACTCGGTGATCTGCCCGTTGCGTAGTTCGCCGACCAGGGTGGCTGCGCCCAGGCTCACTTCATCCAGGCCGTCGCGGCCATAGACCACCACCGCATGCTCGGCGCCCAGACGCTCCAAGGCGCGCACCTGAATACCGACCAAATCGGCGTGGAAAACGCCCATCAGGATATGGGGCGCAGAGGCCGGGTTGGTGAGCGGCCCCAGGATGTTGAATATGGTTTTAATACCTAGCTCGCGGCGCACCGGGCCGACGTTTTTCATCGCCGGATGGTGATTGGGCGCAAACATAAAGCCGACGCCGTGGGTCTCTATGCATTGGGTAATGGCGGCGGGAGGCAAATTGATGTTGAGGCCCAGCGCTTCGAGCACATCGGCGCTCCCGCTTTTGCTGCTGACGCTGCGCCCGCCGTGTTTACTAACTTTGGCCCCCGCAGCGGCAGCTACAAACATAGAACAGGTGGAGATATTGAAGGTGTGCGAGCCATCGCCGCCCGTGCCCACGATGTCCACCAAATGTTTTTTGTCCGCCACCTCCACCTTGGTGGAAAACTCGCGCATCACCTGGGCCGCTGCAGTAATTTCGCCTATCGTTTCTTTTTTCACGCGCAAGCCGGTAATCAGGGCTGCCATCATGACCGGCGACATGTCGCCCGACATGATTTGGCGCATCAAGTGCAGCATTTCGTCATGGAATATCTCGCGATGTTCGATGGTGCGCTGTAATGCTTCCTGCGGCGTGATTTTGGTGGGAACTGCGGGGATGGGGGACATCGTAAAACTCCTAAGACGAAGAAGGCGCATCGGATAGCGCCAGTTGAATACCAAAAGTCATAAACATGCAGGCCGCTACACCATCCAGCACGCGCAAGGCCGACTGCAACAGCGCGACGCGGCGCGCCATCCAAGCAGCGCCCCAGGCATAAGCGCTACTCACCAGCAAACCATTGACCGTGAACAAAATGCCCAGGGCCCAAAAGTACAGCGGCTTATCGGCGGTATCGGCTGGAATGAACTGCGGCACAAAGGCTAGAAAGAACAGTGCCACCTTGGGGTTGAGCACATTGGTGCCAAAGCCTTGCAAGAAAACACTGCGCGCACTGATCATGGGCTGCACTAAATCGTCGGCAAAAAAAGACTGCGGTACGGGCGCCAGCGCAGAACGCAAAAGGCCCCAAGCGACGTACAAAAGATAGGCCGCACCAAGCCACTTGAGCATGGCAAAAGCCTGGCTGGAACCTGCCAGCAATGCACTGAGACCCCAAGCCCCCGCGCTCACATGCACCAGGCAACCCGCCGCCACGCCCAATCCGGCAAAGCAGCCAGCGCGTGCGCCACTGCGCAGAGCATGGCGCACCACCAGCAGAACATCAGGCCCGGGCGTCAGGTTGAGCACAATGCCCGCCAGTGCGAACAAAATAAGGTGATGGCTTTGCATGGTGCGAAGCGTGGGCGCTGCGGTATCAAGCCTTAAAGAAACTGCGTAGGGCCCCAATGGCTTTTTCCACCCCTGCGCCATCCACATCCAGATGGGTGACAAAGCGCAAGCGGTAGAGGCCGGTAGCGCGCACGCCGCTTGCTTGCAAGTGGGCCATCAAGGCCGCCGACTGCTGGCGCGCTGCGCCTTGCAAATCCACAAAAACAATATTGGTCTGCGGCGCTTCTACCGCCAGACCTTCCATGCCCTGCAGGCCTTGGGCCAGGCGGTTTGCCAAAGCATGGTCCTCGGCGAGTCGATCAATATGGTGGTCTAGCGCATACAGGGCCGCCGCGGCCAGTACGCCGGACTGGCGCATGCCGCCGCCGAGCATTTTGCGTACCCGGTGCGCCCGGCCAATGAATGCCCGGCTACCGCACAAAGCCGAGCCGACCGGTGCGCCCAAGCCCTTGCTAAAACACACCGACACGCTGTCAAAACACTGCCCGATACGACGCAGCTCTAATTGCGCCGTGCTACCTAGCGCCGCCGCTTGCGCCACGGCGGCATTGAACAAGCGCGCACCGTCCAGGTGGCGGTACAAGCCCTTGTCCTGCGCTAGCTTGGTGGCCGATTGCACATAGTCGAAAGGCAGCAACTTGCCACCCAGGGTGTTTTCAAGACACAGCAGACGCGACTTGGCGAAGTGCGCGTCATCGGGTTTGATGGCGTCTTCAATCTCCTGCAAATCCAAGCTGCCGTCACTTTGGTTGTGCAAAGGCTGCGGCTGCACGCTGCCCAAGACGGCGGCACCGCCGCCTTCCCAGCGGTAGCAATGCGCTAACTGGCCGACAATATATTCGTCGCCGCGCTCGCAATGGGCCATGATGCCGCACAAATTGCTTTGGGTCCCAGTGGGCACAAACAGCGCAGCCTCAAAGCCAAGCATGCCAGCAATGCGCTCCTGCAAGGCATTCACTGTGGGGTCGTCGGCGAACACATCATCGCCCAAAGGCGCGGACATCATGGCGGCGCGCATTGCGGCGGTAGGCTGGGTCACCGTGTCGCTGCGCAAATCAACTAAGGTGGTCATGCTAAAAGCGTCCTGATGGTGGTTCAAAGGCCGGCAATCTTATCGGAGGGGCTCAGGGCGGGTGCTACTGCAAAAAATTGCGCAACATCGCATGGCCGTGCTCGGTGAGTATGCTTTCCGGATGGAATTGCACGCCTTCCATGCGTACCTCCACCGCCAACCCGGTGTGACGCACACCCATGATTTCGCCATCCTCCGTCCAGGCCGTCACCGCCAATTCTTTGGGACAGGTCGCACGGTCGATCGCCAGCGAGTGGTAACGGTTCACGGTAAAGCGCTCTGGCAGACCGGCAAACACGCCCTCACCGGTAGTCTGTATAACACTGGTTTTGCCATGCATCAGTTGCCGTGCGCGCACAATATTTCCGCCCAGCGCTGCGCCTATGCTTTGGTGACCCAGACACACGCCCAAAATAGGCAACTTACCCATGAAATGTTGAATGGCCGCCACCGAAATACCGGCCTCTGCCGGGGAGCAAGGACCTGGCGAAATCACCAAACGGCCTGGCGCGTGATCCGCGATGCCTTGCAGGGTGATTTCATCGTTGCGAAACACTTGCACATCGGCACCCAGTTCACCAAGGTACTGCACGATGTTGTAAGTGAAGCTGTCGTAGTTATCGATCATCAGTACTTTCACGGTGCCACTCCTTGGCGCAGGCGCAAAAATTCTTGTTCCTCAAAAGCAATCGATTGCTCGATAAGCGCCTGGTAGGCTGCCTGCGCGATCTGTGGCGGGAAACCCTGCGCCTGCATGGCCTGGCCCACGCGCTGGACGATGTACTCCACACGCTCGTTATCACGCACCTGGTGCTGGTGCTGTTTGATACGCGCAGCCTGCGTCATATAGCTGGTACGCTGGGCCAACAGCGCCACAATTTGCACATCCAAATCGTCAACGCATTGGCGTACTTGCGCCATGGTGCTGCACGCAGTAGGGCCCGTGTTTTGCATCGTTTCCATTACAAACCCTCCAATCCAAATTCGACTAACTCGGCGGCGCGCAGCAAAGCGCGGGCTTTGTGCTCGGTTTCGGCCCATTCCATTTCAGGCACGCTGTCGGCCACGACGCCAGCGGCCGCCTGCACATACAAGGTCTGGTTTTTGATGATGCCAGTGCGTATGGCAATGGCCACGTCC
>CANNEW010000191.1 GCA_947503685.1 Comamonadaceae bacterium
CTCGACTTTGCCAACCACTTGCTCAACTTTGTAGCACCAGCGTTGTTTGTCGGTTTTTTTCTGGCTTTGACGGCTCCGGTGGTGCTGGGCGTGAGGCCCAGGGCCGGGTCCTGGCTCGGGCTGGGCATCGTTAACTCCTTGGTGGGCTGCTGCGCCTTGGCCGCCGGGCTCTGGTTTTTCGGCAACGACGGCAAGATGGGCACTTATGCCGGCCTGTTGCTGGCCTGCTCGCTCAGCCAACTGGTGTTTTTGCGACCTGCGGACAAATGAGCGCGGCGCCCGGCACCGGTATTCGCCTGGCCGCCGCCGGCCCGCATGACCTGCCAGCGTTGCACCAACTAATCTTTGACCACGGCGCCAATATCTGGAACTACTTGCCGGAAGTCGGCATCCGCGAACACCTGCAAGACATAGCCCAAGGCCGCGCCCACGGCGTACTGGCGCTGGACCAGGAGCAATTGATAGGCGCGGTAACTTTTGGCCTTAGCACCGACTTCGACCGCTACCTGCCCGAGCAAGCACGTGGTACGCCCCAGGGTTACGTGAGCGAAGCCGTGGTGCGGCGCGACCGCACTGGGCAGGGTTGGGGTACACGCCTGCTGCGCCAAGCCTTGGTCGAACTAGGCAAACTCGGTGCGGAGGTGGTGTTTATCGACCGCCACGAGGAAAACCTGGCCTCTGCCGGCATGATGCGCGCTGCGGGGTTTGTGGAAATGGACACTTACGCTGACCCCCGGCAGCGCCCGCATGGCTCAGGGCGCACTACGGTGTGCTGCTTTAGCTTTTCGGCGAAAAGTGGTCCGTCCGTCCCCTGATAAGCCCGTTTTTACCCAGGGCAAGCAGGTTCCGGGACTCCAGTGGATTCAGCCAGTGCGCAACGGAGTCCTTGGGCTCTAGTCTAGAAAATCAAACCTCCCAGCTCGAAAAAGTCATAGCCTGCGCTACGCCCGCCCAGGCATTGGGCCAAAAAATCTTCGGTCTTGCGGTAGTAGGTGAGTCTGTCCGTCCAGCGGTACAGGTTATGCCCGGCGTTGGGGAATAACACGAAGTCCACCGGCTTACCTGCTTTTTTGAGCGCCTCGACCATGCGCGTGGACTGGTTTAGCTGAACACGCGCGTCTCTGGCTCCCTGCAATATCAGCATAGGCCCGCGTACCTGGTCTGCCTTGTACAAGGGCGATTGCTCTCGCATGCGTTGCAGGTCCTCGGGCTTGGCCGGGTCGCCCACGTAGTCATGCCACTTAAACAGGCCCAAGCTCCAGTAGGGCGGCGCCTCGTTCACCAAGCTGGCGATATCCGACATGCCAAACAAGCTGATGCCGCAAGTAAACCGACCTGGCGTGTGCGTCATGCCCACTAAGCTGGCATAGCCACCATAGCTCCCGCCCATGATGGCGACTTTGCTGGGATCGGTAACGCCCTGCTGCACCAGGTAGTCCACGCCATCGAGCAAGTCGGTGTGCATCTTGCCGGCAAATTCGCCTTTGGCAGCTTCCTGAAACGCCTTGCCGTAGCCTGACGAGCCTCGGTAGTTCACTTGCAGCACCGCATAGCCCCGGTTGGCAAGAAAGAACGGCATGTCATCGTTATTGCCGTAGTCCCGCGCCCAGGGGCCGCCATGCACCAACAATACGGCAGGCGCGTTTTTGATGTCCTTGCCTGTGGCGTCGATTGGGGTGGTCAAGTAGCCATGCAATGGCAAGCCGTCGCGCGCCGCAAAGGCCACCGGGACTTGCTTGGGCAGCGGGCTGATCGCGTGCATGCGGCTGCTGCTCAGTTCGCCCAGCGCCGTGGCGCGCTGGGTGGTGGCGTCCACCAGCACGTACCGACCGCCTGTGCTGTCGTGCTCGAGCACCACCAACTGGTTTTCGTCGCGGCTCATGCTGATCAGGTCGATGCGGCTGGTATTTGGCCTGCGTAGCGTGTCGGCCAGGGCTTGCAGCTTCGGGTCAAAAAAACGCCATTCCTGCGCGCCAGCTTCGAGCGTCACGGCCATGGGCGTATTTGTTTTTTTGCTGATGTAGGCCTTTGACACGTCCACCCGCGGATCGGCGAAAAACACGCTTTCTTCGCCGGTCTGGAGATCGAGCCGAACCAAGGCAGTCTTGTCGCGCCCCCGGTTGGACAGCGCCCAGGCAAAGCGGTGGTCGTCGGACACTTGCAGTGGCGTTACGGTATCACTCAAGGGCACCTTGAAAGCAGATGCCCATTCGACACCTGAAGGCCCTGCCTCGGCGCGCTCTACCAGCCACTCGTTTTCACCTTTGCGCGCTCTACCAAACAAAGTGCCTTCTCTATCGGTCAGCCAGATTTGGACTGTGCCCGGGTTTTCGGCGAGCAAATCCAAGGTGCCAGTGGCAGCACGGTAGCGGTAAAGGTCAAATACCTTGGCATCGCGCTTATTGCTTTCGATGAGTAAATCGTCACTGCCATCAATAGTCGCGTGCAAGAACGACTTAGAGCCCGCAAAAGGAGTGATATTTTTCAAATCCATGGATTGCGCATAGCTATCAAGCAGCATCACGGTGTAGTTTTCGTCGCCGTTGTCAAGCTGCAGCACCATATGGCGGCTGTCTTCTGCCCATCGGCCCAAAGCGGGTATTGCGTAGCTGTGTACGCGGCCTGTTTCTAGGTTTTTGACGAACAGGCCCTGGTTCAAGCCCTTGCGCGCGGCCCACAACAGTTGCTTACCGTCGGGCGAAATTTGATAACCCCCATTGCCATTCCAGTCGGCTACATACATGTGGGCGGGTACCAATGGCGGCAAGGCGGTGCGCTCTGGTGCGGCCATGGTGTTGTGCACCGGCATGGCGCTGAGGCTGGGGTGGGTAGGTGCGGTGCTGCATGCGCTCAAGAGCAAGCTGCTACAAACTAGTAAGGGCAGGTACTTCATGGTGGTAAGGGTGCGGCTGGCGCGCCATGGTGGGTTGAAAATTCCAAAATATCGCCGGGCTGGCACTGCAGCACTTCGCAAATACGCTCCAAGGTCTCAAAGCGCACGCCTTTGACCTTGCCGGACTTGAGCAGCGATATGTTCTGCTCGGTAATGCCCACCAGTTCAGCGAGTTCGCGTGAGCGCATCTTGCGTTTGGCCAGCATCACATCCAGGTTCACCACAATCGGCATCAGACAAAGCTCCGGTTTTCCTCGGCCAGTTCCATCGTCCAGGTGAACACGTAGGCAAACATCAGTAGGGCCAAGCAAAACAAGATGGCTAAGAGGTGGACGTTGTGAAAGCTCCATTTCCAGACCTGCTCCGCGGCGGGCAGATGCAGGGTCAGCAAAAAGGTTTGCAATGGGCGAGTTAGCTCAGCGAGTACCTCGCAGGCAATGGCAAACCAGGCGCATCGCGAAAGGTGGCGTGCCGCGTCGGGCAGGCGATTGGCTAGGGTCAGGCATCGCAAAAAATTCCAGCAATACGCCACGGCCATGAAAAGTAAAAACCAAACCAGCAGATCCAGAGCCAAGGCGCCATAGCGCTGCGAAGCGGCCATGGCGGACAGGTCGCGCTCCAAGTACTTGGAAAAGATGCGCTGTATTTTTTCTGCGTCCAGCCACCCGGTCAGAATGCCCCACAGCACCCAGCCAGCGTATCCGGCGCTGACTGCACGCAGCAGGTGGGCAAGGAGCCGCAGTTTGCGCAATGCGGGGGAGTGAAATGGGTCCGACGGACCAGCCGCAGCGTAGTCAAAATAACGCATAACAATTTGGAAAAGAATTGCGATACGTTAATTATGTATTGTTTTGCGATAAAAATTTGCTTTTTTGAAATATTTTTTCAGCAGACCGGTTTGAACTCGTTAACCCGGTCCGTAATCAGCCCATCAGTACCCAAATCCAACAGCCGCTGGGCCTCTTGATCGTCATTGACGGTATAGCTCAGCAAGCGAAAACCTGCTGCTTTGGCCAGAGCGACGGATTCTGTATTCCAAAGTACATGGTTACAGACAATGGCTTGGCATTGGAGCCGAGTGGCATGACCCAGCCACTGCGCCCAGCTTTGACCTTCCAGCGCATGGATGAGTAGGCCGCGCGCTAGCTCGGGGTGTGTGGCCAAAGCGCCCTCGAGCGCGGCGATGTCAAACGATGTCAGCAGGGGCGGCACCGCAACACCTTGCCATAGCCGTGCCGCGTGCCGCGCCACCACTTCCCCGGTGTGGCGTTCGGTGCCAATAGTCGGCTTGATCTCGATATTGAGGAAATAGCCATTGCTGATGCAAAAGCGGGCGATCGCCTTTAGTGTGGGGAGCGGCTCGCCTGCGTAGGCGCTGCTGTGCCAAGCGCCTGCGTCAAGTTGCGCGAGGGTGTGCCAGGGGTAGTCGCCCGCCACTGCGCTTGCCTGCGGGTTCGGCCTCGGGGGCGGAGTCAAAAGGTGTGCGGTGCGGGTCAGCGTATCGTCATGTAGCAAAAAGGGCACACCGTCGCTGCTGAGTTTGACGTCGCACTCAAACATGCGGTAGCCCCAACTGGCCCCCAAGCGGAAGGCGGCCAGGGTGTTTTCTGGCGCCAGCGTGCCCGCACCCCGGTGCGCAATCCAGCGCGGGTAGGGCCAATCGGGTAGTGCACTTTTTTCAGTCATAAGCGGCACTGTAACTGGCGCGGCGCAGGGCGATTGTCTGCCAGCAGCCGCGTCTATGCTGCACTGCGGTAATATGGAAAACCACAACCGGCCCGCGCCCTTTCTAGGGCGTATGCCACCCCGTCCGCCTAGCCCTGATGAACGCCCCCACCTCCTTGTCGCACCTGTTGCCCGCAGCGGCCCCGGCCCATGCCGAGCGCATCCGCGAGATTCCCTACAACTACACCTCGTTTTCAGACCGGGAAATTGTCATTCGCCTGCTCGGGGCTGCGGCCTGGGACACTTTGCTGCTGCTGCGCGAGGAGCGCAACACCGGACGCTCGGCGCGCATGTTGTACGAGGTGCTGGGCGATATTTGGGTGGTGCAGCGCAATCCCTATTTGCAAGACGATTTGCTGGACAACCCCAAGCGCCGCCGCATGCTGGTCGATGCGTTGCGCCACCGCTTGGGTGAGATTCACAAGCGCCGCACGCCGCAAGGCGCGGGCGGGCACGACGCTTTGGTGGGCACTTTGCTGGATGCGGCCCAGGTGGCGGTCGATGCTTTTGATGCCGCTTTTGTGGAGGTTGCCGCTTTGCGCCGCAAAACGCATCGGGTGCTGGGGCGGCTGACGGCGCCAGACAACATCAAGTTTGACGGCCTGAGCCGGGTGTCGCATGTGACTGACGCCACCGACTGGCGCGTGGAATACCCCTTTGTGGTGCTCACGCCCGACAGTGAAGAGGAAATGGCGCGGCTGGTCAAAGGCTGTATTGATCTGGAATTGACCATCATTCCACGCGGCGGCGGCACCGGCTACACCGGCGGCGCGGTGCCGCTGACCTGGAAGAGCGTGGTGATCAACACCGAAAAGCTCGAGACCCTGGGCCCGGTGCAGATGCGCACTTTGCCTGGTATGGACCGTGAAGTGGCCACCATCTGGACCGAGGCGGGCGTCGTCACGCAGCGCGTGGCCGATGCGGCTGAGCGCGCCGGCTTTGTGTTTGCCGTGGACCCGACCTCGGCCGAGGCCTCGTGCATAGGCGGCAATATCGCCATGAATGCGGGGGGTAAAAAAGCCGTGCTCTGGGGTACGGCTTTGGACAACCTG
>CANNEW010000192.1 GCA_947503685.1 Comamonadaceae bacterium
CTGGCACTTTGCACGCCGGGCACGCGCAACAGCGCTTTTTCCACCCGCGCGACGCAAGACGCACAGGTCATGCCGCCAATGCCGACATCCAAAGAAATCGGCGCACTTTTATTCGCCGTGTCAGGCACAGGAGGCGCCTTTTTTTTGCGTCAACAAAAGCAAAACCACGCCGAGGCACAATGGTGTGTCGCTATCAAGCTGTTTTGAAAGATGTGCCATGAACTATGAATTTACCGTAAGCGGAATGACCTGCGGCCATTGCGAAAAAGCAGTGACCAAAGCCGTTCAAAAACAAGACCCCCAGGCCCTGGTGCTGATCCAGCGGGACCAAAACCTGGTGCAAGTGCAGTCCACTAAAACGCGTGACACGCTGCGCCAGGCGATTGTCGAGGAAGGCTATGCGGTTGCGCCTTGACGCGGATCAAGCTCTGCCACCCATCGCAACAAAGTGGCACGGGCCTGCTCAAAACCGCCCAACTTTACAAAGCCTTGCCTTGGCGCAACACAGGCCACATACAAGCGGCGCACGATAGAGACATCCGAAAAAGCATCTTGCCCATTCGGAGCCTTTCAAGGAACCTTGTCATGAAAAACCACACTACCTCGTGGCTGACTGCAGCCACACTGACTTTGCTCACCAGTTATGCCTGCGCCCAAAATAGCCCGCCCAAAGACGAAGCTGCCAAACCGGGCATGCATGCCATGCATGGCAAAGAGGGCGAGCACATGGGCATGCGCATGAAGCACCATGTGCAAAAGCTCAAAGCCGAGCTCAAACTAACGCCGGAACAAGAACCCGCCTGGGCCGCACTGACCGGCGCTATGACGCCACCAGCGCGCCCACAACGACCCGATCGCGCAGAAATGGACAAACTCAGCATGCCCGAGCGCCTGGACAAAATGAAACAAATAATGTCGCAGCACCATGAAGGGCGCATGGCCGAGATGGACAAACATGCCGCTGCGGTGAAAAGCTTTTATGCGGTGTTAACGCCGGAACAGAAGAAAACTTTTGATACCAAAGCCATGAGCGGATGGAGGCATGGACGGCACCACGACTAAAACTTGACGGCATGAAGCCCGTTTTGCACACCCCGGTGATACAGGGGGTTTTTACGCCAGCATTTTTTTCAATTCACCGCTGGTAATCAAGGCTTGCACATCCGTCGCACCGCCGACCAAAACACCTCTGACAAACACCATGGGGAAAGTAGGCCAGCCAGTCCATATTTTGAGCGCGTTGCGCTCGCGCCAGTTATTGAAATAACTGCCAAATTCTAAATAACCATGGGCAATACCGGCAGCATCTAAAGTTGCACGTGCTTTTTTAGGCATGGGATTGAGGGCCATGCCCACCACCAGGACCGTATGCTTGGCAATCGCCGCTTCCACTTGGTCCACCATATGGCGGTGGTGATTGGCGACGGTATCTCGGATCGAAGGATGGACACGGGACGCATCCAACACGGGTCTAGGCATAGGGAAATCTCCGCTAAAGCCCGATTATGGCCTTTGACATGTCTATTGCATCACTTGCACGCCTACCAACCAGCCATGGGCCCAGCCCACAAACACCAGCCACATGGCTATGCCAATCTCTAAGGTCAAAATGGTTGAGGCATTGTTTCCTGGCGTGTAAACCACCTGCTTAAGCTTATCCCGCGCCCTGGATGCTTTAAAAAGTAAAACACTCCAAAGCAACATGCTGCCAAATAACAGAAGGTGGGCCACGGTACCGTTGGCTAGCAAATGCGCTAATGCCCAGGTCTTGACCGATAAAACCATAGGATGGTGCAGCTTAGCTTTGATGCCATTACGCGGAACATAGGCCGCCGCCATCAAGACCATAGCCACTAGCGTCAACAGATAGGCTACATGCTTCATCGCCGGTGGTGGGGTCCAAAGCAGCACTGGCGTATCGCGTGCAATGCCAAAACCATATACAAGCAGGGCAAAACCCAGCACCGACGTGAGTGAGTAGAAGATCTTGAAATAGCGAGGCCCTAAACGCCCCAATAAG
Organism: Comamonadaceae bacterium; assembly: GCA_947503685.1. Taxonomy (GTDB): domain Bacteria; phylum Pseudomonadota; class Gammaproteobacteria; order Burkholderiales; family Burkholderiaceae_C; genus Allorhodoferax. The sequence goes on from CANNEW010000192.1 coordinate 2,021, forward strand.
CGCTCGCGCATCGCATCACCACCGATACGCAAGGCATGTGTACCTAGAAATAAGAATAAACCCAGAACCAAAAACCACATATACAACCTTTTGAAAATAGCGAGCGCACAAGCATACGCCCACTACAAGAGCAGAGCCAGGCTGTGCATAAGATCGGAACAAGTAGCCACTTATCCACAGGCACAGCCGAAAAGCGCATGTTGTTCATTTTGAAGCACTGTCATTCAAACACCCCATACACATGCTGTCCAGTGCTTTAACCCATTGATCTATATAGATAAAAACAACTTTCTCGAAAAAAAGTGCGGACTCTATCTACTACTACTAATTTGAAATACAAATATAAAGAATACCTAGAAGCCAAAGATTCAGTGGACAACTGCAGCCCTGGCTTACGCACTAATCACGGCGCCCAGATTTCACAATTTTTCGTCAGGTAAAATTGATTTTTCGTTCCTACCTCTGTGCAGTTCACCATGCCGGTTCAACCCGATCTCGCTTTTTCTGCCAGTGATGCACCTGCATTTGAGCTCAAAAGTGCGCAGCTGACTTTGGTGGCTTTGATCGTCAAAACCTCTGACTTGGCCAAGCTTGCGGCTGAACTCTTAAAAAAATTTGGACCCAATGGGGAAAGCCCAGATTTTTTTGACACCGATGGTCTTGTTTTAGATTTCAGCCAGGCTGGCTTGAGCCTTCCCCATCCGCAATGGAATTTGCTGCTCAATACGCTGACGCAATGCCGTTTAGTCGCCAGCGCGGTGCGAGGTCTGGATGAAAGCAGCCTGGCGGTCGCAAAAAAATCCGGCGTTGCTGAGGCACCACCTGAAATACGCCGCCCGGTCGCGGCTAAAGCAAACCCGGTGGCAGCGCCACCCGCAGTAAGCCCTGTAGCTGCACCTGGCAAGGTATCGCCCCAGGCAGCAAGTCCTGTAGCCGTCGCACCCGTAGCCAGAGACGGTGCTAATCCGACGATGGTGGTGAACAAGCCCCTGCGCTCGGGACAAAAAGTTTATGCCCGGGGTGCTGATTTGATTGTGATGGCCATGGTAAACCGAGGTGCCGAAGTCATTGCCGATGGCAATATCCATGTATACGCGCCTTTGCGTGGCAAAGCCATGGCCGGTGCAAGAGGTAACACTTCGGCCCGGATATTCGCTTTGGCCCTAGAACCTGAACTCGTGTCTATTGCCGGCGTCTACCGCACTACCGAGCAGGAATTGGGCCCAGATGTGCTGGGTAAACCAGCCCAAGTACGCCTGAGCGACGATGGAAAAGAAAAAATTATTATTGAAGCGTTGAAAACGTAAAATTCAACGCATTGACCCTCTCTTTGGAAAGATAGCTCTTCATGGCAAAAATTATTGTGGTCACTTCCGGTAAAGGCGGTGTTGGTAAAACAACGACTAGCGCGAGTTTTGCAACCGGCTTGGCCTTGCGCGGACACAAAACCGCGGTGATCGACTTTGATGTGGGCTTGCGCAACCTAGACCTGATCATGGGTTGCGAACGCCGCGTGGTGTATGACTTGATTAACGTGATCACCGGTGAAGCCAATTTGCACCAAGCGCTCATCAAAGACAAACAATGTGAAAACCTGTATGTGCTGGCCGCGTCCCAAACCCGCGACAAGGACGCGTTGACGCAGGAAGGCGTTGAAAAAGTACTCAATGACCTGGCAGCCATGGATTTTGAATTCATTGTGTGTGACTCCCCCGCCGGTATCGAAACGGGCGCCTTGATGGCCATGCATTACGCCGATGAAGCGCTGGTGGTGACCAATCCGGAAGTCTCCTCGGTACGCGATTCAGACCGTATTTTGGGCATGTTGGCCAGCAAAACCAAGCGCGCTATCGAGGGTATGGAACCTATCAAAGAGCACTTGCTCATTACCCGTTACAACCCGGCCCGTGTGGACCAGGGACAAATGCTGTCCCTCGAAGATATCCAGGATATTTTGCGCATCAAGCTCATTGGTGTCATTCCCGAGAGCGAAACCGTATTGCAAGCTTCCAACCAGGGCGTGCCAGCGGTGCATATGGCCGGTAGCGAGGTCGCCGAAGCCTACAAGGATGTGATTGACCGCTTCCTGGGCAATGACAAACCCATGCGCTTTACCGAAGCTGTCAAACCCGGCTTTTTCAAGCGTTTATTTGGTGGGAATTAAGAGTATGTCCTTTCTCTCTTTTTTGTTGGGTGAGAAGAAAAAAACAGCCAGTGTTGCCAAAGAACGCTTGCAACTCATACTCGCGCACGAGCGCAGCGGGCGCAATGCCTTCGAGCCCGATTACATGGCAGATTTGCAGCGCGATTTGATTGCGGTGATCAGCAAATACATCAAAATCAACCCAAACGACATCAAGGTACAACTAGAGCGCCAAGACAATCTAGAAGTGCTTGAAGTCAAGATTGAGCTGCCGGACGCGCGCTAGATTTTTAGACCGAGGTGGTGGCTACGTCCACCGCAGTTTTGTCCAGCACCTTGCGCAGCACAAAGCTCGAATGCACCCCGGTGACGCCGGCGATACGGGTAATACGTTGCAGCAGTAGAGACTGGTAATGGTCCATGTCCCGCACAATCACTTTAAGTTGGTAATCAGCCTCCTGCCCGGTAATGAGTAGGCATTCCAAGACCTCGGGCACCACTGCAATTTCAGCTTCGAAATGCGCAAAACGTTCAGGGGTGTGAACGTCCATGGAAATATGGATGAGCGCAATCAAAGTCAAACCCAGTTTGCGCGCATCCAAATGCGCCCGGTAGCCCAGAATCAAACCGGCCTCTTCCAATGCGCGTACCCGGCGTAAACAGGGGGAAGGCGACAAGCCAATACGGTCAGCCAAATCCTGGTTATTGATGCGGCCATCTTCTTGCAGCAGCTGAAGAATTTGGTGGTCAAAACGGTCGAGTTTCATCAATAACCTGTATCTCCCGAGACCCGGGCATTGCCAGTAAAAACATCATGGTGGGCCGGTGTACAGGCCCGCCATGCAGACTTTATATCTTAGGCTGTCGCGGCCACGTGTTACATTAGCCGAGCAGATAAAGCGTTCTACACGCCCAGCCCCTTCCCGGCAGAGGACGGTGCCAAGCTTCTGCTAGTCGATGCCACAACAGGCTTTTACGCCTACTTTGCGACTTTTCTTTCCTTTGTCACTTGCGCCCTGCCGAGCGTAGTGAATTTCTACTTTCATGATGTACAGACAATTTTCCGCGGTCCAACCGGCCGCGACCACCATCGGTAAATACCGCATTGCCGCTTTGCCGGCCCGTCTTGGCGCTAGCCAGTTTTGCGCCCAGGTGTCGATCGCTAGTGGCCAGGGACAGGCCAGCACCGACCGCGTGATGCGCTTTACCCCCGTTTTTCATAGCCACGACGCAGCGGCACAATATGCACTAGAGCAAGGCATCGGCTGGGCACAAAGCGCCCTAGGCAGCCCCTAAACCCCTACGAACATGCCACAATCCGCATTGCGAGCAAAAGGAAACCTATGGCAAAAGAAGAGTTAATTGAAATGATGGGCATTGTTAACGAGGTATTACCAGATACCCGTTTTCGTGTGACCTTGGACAACGGT
>CANNEW010000193.1 GCA_947503685.1 Comamonadaceae bacterium
CACCATGACGGTAGCCGAAAACCTGGGCTTTCCGCTGCGCAACCGCAAAATGCCGCCTGAGCAAATCCGCAAGCGTGTCGGCGAAATCGCCGAAATGCTGGACTTGAGCGGCCAGCTCAACCAGCGTGCATCAGGGTTGGCAGCCGATGCCAAACAAAAGATTTCGCTCGGCCGTGGCCTGGTGCGTTCGGATGTGTCCGCGGTCTTGTTCGACGAGCCTTTGACGGTCATCGACCCGCACCTGAAGTGGCAGTTACGGCGCAAGCTCAAGCAAATTCACCGCGAACTCAAACTCACGCTGGTGTATGTAACGCATGACCAGGTAGAGGCCTTGACTTTTGCGCAACAAGTGGTGGTGATGACCCGCGGGCGCGCGGTGCAGATGGGTACGGCGGCGCAATTGTTTGAGCGGCCTTCGCATACTTTTGTCGGCCACTTTATTGGCTCACCGGGTATGAATTTTCTACCCGCGCAGATGGGGTCGCAGGGTTTGCAAGTGTGCGGTATGGCCTTAGCGCTCGACGCCTTGCAAGGCGATTTGCCGCATGGCGATTTGAAGCTGGGCATACGGCCCGAATACGTGCGTTGCGCCGGTAGCAATTTTGAAGGTGCGCTGCCCATGCAAGTGCAGCAGGTACAGGATGTAGGCACCCACTTTATTGTGACGACCAGCCTGCAAGGGCAGGTGTTCAAAGCGCGTTTAGCGATGATGGCCGAACCCTTTGCCGTGGGCAGCACCGTGTGGTGCCAGGTGCTCAATGACAAAAGCTGCTTTTACCGTAACGAGGAGATCGTGGCATGAGCGCGAGCAACAAGCCAGTGAACCAGAAGGCCTGGTTTCTCATTTTGCCGGTGCTGGTGTGCGTGGCCTTTTCCGCCATCTTGCCTTTGATGACGGTGGTGAACTATTCGGTGCAGGACATTATTTCGCCCGAGCGCCGGATTTTTGTCGGCACGGAGTGGTTTGTCGCCATCATGCGCGACGAAGAACTGCACGGTGCTTTGCTGCGCCAGATCACGTTTTCGCTGGCGGTGCTGCTGATTGAAATTCCGCTGGGCATTGCGCTGGCCTTGTCCATGCCGGCGCAAGGCTGGCGGGCCTCAGTGGTCTTGGTGGTGGTTTCGCTGTCGCTGCTGATACCGTGGAATGTGGTGGGCACGATTTGGCAGATCTTCGGACGTTCAGACATTGGCCTAATGGGAGCCGCCTTGCAGGGCCTGGGTATCGAATACAGCTACACCGGCAATGCCACGCACGCCTGGCTCACGGTCTTGCTCATGGATGTGTGGCATTGGACACCGCTGGTGGCACTCTTGGGATACGCCGGCTTGCGTTCCATACCAGATGCCTATTACCAGGCCGCCAGCATTGACGGGGCGAGCAAGCTGGCAGTGTTTTGGTATGTGCAACTTCCCAAGATGCGGGGGGTGTTGATGATCGCCGTGCTGCTGCGCTTTATGGACAGCTTCATGATTTACACCGAACCCTTTGTGCTCACCGGCGGTGGTCCGGGCAATGCCACCACCTTCCTTTCGCAGTTCCTGACCCAAAAGGCCGTGGGCCAGTTTGACCTAGGGCCAGCAGCCGCGTTCTCGCTGATTTACTTCCTGATTATTTTGCTCATGTGCTTTGTGTTGTTCAACTGGATGCAGCGTGTCGGCACCCAAGCTAAGGAGGCCGGTCATGCATGAGAAGCGGTTTCATAAGCGCTCTATCTTTCTGATCGCCTATATGGTGTTTGCCTTGTTGCCGGTGTATTGGATGGTCAATATGTCCTTCAAGACCAATACCGAAATTTTGGCGAGCTTTGCCTTGTTTCCCCAGCACTTCACCTGGGAAAACTACCACCTGATCCTGACCGACGTGTCCTGGTATTCGGGCTATATCAACAGCCTGATTTATGTGGCTATGAACACGGTCGTGTCGATCACCGTCGCTTTACCAGCGGCCTATGCGTTTTCGCGTTACAGCTTTTTGGGCGACAAGCATGTGTTCTTTTGGTTACTGACCAACCGCATGACGCCGCCTGCCGTTTTTCTGCTGCCCTTTTTTCAGCTCTACACCACCGTGGGCCTGATGGATACCCACCTTGCAGTGGCCATGGCACATCTCTTGTTCAACGTGCCATTGGCCGTCTGGATTTTGGAAGGTTTTATGAGTGGCATCCCGCGCGAGATTGACGAAACCGCGTATATCGACGGCTATTCATTTCCCCGGTTTTTTGTGCGCATTTTCTTGCCGCTGATTAAAGCCGGCGTGGGTGTAGCCGCTTTCTTTTGCTTCATGTTCAGTTGGGTGGAATTGCTGCTGGCCCGCACACTGACCAGTGTCAATGCCAAGCCGATTGTGGCCACTATGACGCGCACCGTGTCTGCGGCCGGTATGGATTGGGCCACCTTGGCCGCCGCCGGGGTGCTGACGATTGTGCCCGGCGCGATCGTGATCTGGTTTGTACGCAACTACATCGCCAAAGGTTTTGCGATGGGGCGGGTTTAGGGCGCGATGGATAAGGAGATGCGCAATGTTTGAGTGGATGGCCTGGACGACACCGGTTGCGGTATTTTTTGTTTGCATCGGCTTGATGCTGGGGGCTATGACGGTGTGGGAAATCAAATCCCCCACGGTGATACGCAAAGGCTTCCTTCCCATGGAAACCACGCGGGGCGACCGATTGTTTATTGGCCTGCTTTGCGCCGCTTACGTGAACCTGGCCTTTTTGGGGCTGAGCGGGCGTTTGGCGCAGTTGCTGGGTCTAGCGCAAGACCCGTCGGTCTGGTTTAGTTTTGTACTGTCCATGGCTGTGCTGGCCTTGGTCATGCGTAAAGGTTGATTTAAGTGTGAAGGATCGGTTCCCTATTCCCCTGGAGCCGAAGCTGCCTTTGATATTAGGGGGTTGTCATCAATCGAGGAGACATAGCATGAAGTTACGGTATTCAATGGTGTCTGTAGCAGTCGCCTGCCTGCTGGCTAACAGCGCGTGGGCAGATGAGGCAGCAGCAAAAAAATGGATCGATAGCGAATTCCAACCCTCTACGCTGAGCAAAGAAAAGCAGCTAGATGAAATGAAGTGGTTTATCGAAGCGGCCAAAAAGCTGCAAGCCAAGGGCGTGAAGGAAGTTTCGGTGGTGTCAGAGACCATCACAACACACGAGTATGAGTCCAAGACGCTGGCCAAAGCCTTTGAGGAAATCACCGGCATCAAGGTGAAGCACGACTTGATTCAAGAGGGCGACGTAGTTGAAAAGCTGCAGACCTCTATGCAATCGGGCAAGTCCATTTATGACGGCTGGATCAGCGATTCCGACCTGATCGGTACCCACTACCGCTACGGCAAGATTTTGAACCTGACGGACTACATGACCGGCGCTGGCAAGGACTACACCAATCCGGGCCTGGATATCAAAGACTTCATAGGCACCAGCTTCACTACCGCACCGGACGGCAAGCTCTACCAATTGCCGACGCAGCAATTTGCTAATTTGTACTGGTTCCGCGCTGATTTGTTCGACCGTAAAGACCTCAAAGAAAAGTTTAAAGCCAAGTATGGCTATGACCTGGGTGTGCCGCTTAATTGGAGCGCCTACGAAGACATCGCCGCCTTCTTTACCAATGATGTGAAGAACATCGACGGCAAGCCGATTTACGGTCACATGGACTACGGCAAGAAAGACCCTTCGCTGGGCTGGCGTTTCACGGACGCATGGCTGTCGATGGCCGGCACCGCTGATATCGGCATACCCAACGGTCTGCCGGTTGATGAGTGGGGCATTCGCGTAGCCGATGACAAGTGCACGCCCGTAGGCGCTTCGGTTTCTCGCGGTGGCGCGACCAACTCGCCTGCTGCGGTCTATGCTTTGACCAAGTACATCGATTGGATGAAAAAATACTCACCCAAGGAAGCCATTGGCATGACTTTCGGTGAGGCCGGTCCCGTGCCTGCCCAAGGCCAGATCGCGCAGCAAATTTTCTGGTACACCGCGTTTACAGCTGACATGATCAAACCGGGTCTGCCGGTGGTCAATGCTGACGGCACACCGAAATGGCGCATGGCTCCCGGACCCAATGGCCCGTACTGGAAACAAGGCATGCAAAACGGCTACCAGGACGTGGGTTCATGGACATTCTTCAAAGACCACAATCCCGACAAAGTCGCAGCGGCCTGGCTCTATGCGCAGTTCGTGACCGCTAAAACCACGTCGCTGAAGAAAACCGTGGTGGGCCTGACCCCCATCCGCGAGAGCGACATTCAGTCCAAAACGATGACGGACATGGCACCCAAGCTCGGTGGCCTGGTGGAGTTCTACCGCAGCCCAGCCCGCGTGGCCTGGACACCTACCGGTACCAATGTGCCTGACTATCCCAAATTGGCCCAACTCTGGTGGAAAAACGTGGCGGTCGCTGTGACCGGTGAAAAGACGCCACAAGCAGCCATGGACAACTTGGCCGAGGAAATGGACCAGGTGATGGGCCGTTTGGAGCGCGCCGGTATGGCCAAGTGCGCACCTAAGCTCAATGCCAAGATGGATCCCTCCAAATGGTTGAGCGACAAGGGCGCGCCATGGAAGAAGCTGGCTAATGAGAAGCCAAAAGGCGAGACCATTGCCTACGACACGCTGCTCAATGCCTGGAAAGCCGGCAAGGTTCGCTAAGCCGCAGCGGGCCTAAGGCCAATGCTTTTGGGTGGCCGTTCGGCATAGTGCCGGGCGGCCACTTCCCCGAATTTTTTGGACGTGCACTTTGCCGGCGGGGGATGGCACGTCCCAACGTTTTGATATATGTCTAACCAGCACACTGCATCGCCTGCGCCGCGCGCTGAAATTCTTGCCCGCCTGGGTGAGGATGCGGTGTATGACGTGGCCGTGGTCGGTGGTGGATCGACCGGCTTGGGCATTGCGCTGGATGCTGCGATGCGCGGCCTTAAGGTGGTGCTGCTGGAGTCGCATGACTTTGCCAAGGGCACATCCTCGCGCTCCACCAAGCTCGTCCATGGCGGTGTGCGCTATCTGGGGCAGGGCAATGTTTCGCTGGTACGCGAAGCCTTGCACGAGCGGCGAACGCTGCTGCACAGTGCGCCCCACATCGCGCAGCCCCTGGCTTTTGTCGTTCCCGCCTACCGTTGGTGGGAAAAGCCGTTTTACGGGGTGGGCCTGAAGCTATACGACCAGCTGGCCGGCGACGCGGGTCTGGGCAAGACCCAGCTATTAGGTAGCCAGGCGACTTTGTCCCTGATTCCGGCGGCCCGCACCCAAGGGCTGCGTGGTGGGGTGCTTTACTGGGACGGCCAGTTCAACGACGCGCGCCTGGCCATCGCCATTGCCCGCACCGCAGCGCTACACGGCGCATTGCTTGTCAATTACTGCCGCGTTGAGGCCTTGTTGTATGAGGGCGGTCGCATCGCCGGGTTAAGTTGCACCGACACGCTCAGTGGCACGCCCTACCGGGTGCGCAGTCAATGCGTGATCAACGCAAGCGGCGTGTGGGTGGACGCTTTACGCGAAAAAGATGCGCAGCAAGAGTCCGCGGTCGCTTTCAAGCCTCTGGTGGCGCCTAGCCAGGGCGTGCATCTGGTGGTAGACCGCAGTTTTCTGCAA
>CANNEW010000194.1 GCA_947503685.1 Comamonadaceae bacterium
CATGAGCTTGGATTGCTTATGGTCGAGGCCGTGATGGCAGAAGCTGGTGCTTACATCGTGAACGTTGGAACCGATATTCCAATAAACTGTTTGAAGTTGGCTGCAATTGAGTACAAAGCCGACGTGGTTGCGATAACGTTCAGTTTTGCTTATCCTCCTCGCGAGGTGGCCCCAACACTGGCGCATTTGCGGCGTTTGCTACCGCAGAGTGTGCTGATCTGGGCAGGCGGAGCTGGTTTGTCGCAGGTCAAGCGAGCGCCTAAAGGAGTGCGACTAATTTCCCACTTTGACGAGGCAATTACAGCCCTGGGTGAACTGGTGAGGGCCGGACAAGCTCAACCGTCGGTATGAATCTCAGGTTCATTTAGCCACCCTTTAACCCGGGACCTAAGAGATCAAAAAATTGGCAAAACAAGAGCCTCGCCAAGCGCTTGCAAAAGGAACAAGGCGTTGGCACTGAGTCTGGTTTAGCCAATGCCCGTACGCTTTTAGTTTGCCAAGCCCATCCACCCAATTTACTACAAAACGCTGCGATAGCCTTCGAGCCGCTTAGCCCAATAATCCGCAGTGATTTGGTCGGTGCGCACGCCGGTGCGCTCATTGGCGGCGTGGATGAATTTGCCGGACCCGATGTAAATGCCGACATGGGAGTTGGGCGATCCCAAGGTGTTAAAGAACACCAAGTCCCCTGGAGCCGCAGCATTGGCTGCAATGGCGCGGGTTTTGCTGGCTATGTCAGCGGCGCTGCCACGCAGTTCAATGCCGGCAGATTCTTTGTAAACAAAGCTCACCAAGCCCGAGCAGTCAAAGCCGGTGTGCAATTTTTTCCCGTTGTACGCATAGTTGCGATCCAACATCGCCATGGCCTGCATCACGACGTCTTGCCGTTGTGCCGTTAATGCAGCTTGGCTTGTGGCGGGTAGCTGACTGGCATTGCCCGCTTGTCGGCTTGGCGTAGAGCAGCCGACCAATGCGGTCAATAGCAGGCTATACACCGGGGCAATGAGTCGATAGCGCGGCTTGAAAATCATGCCCATATTTTGCACCAAGCTCCGTACAGGGATTTCGCAGCGGGGCATAGGGTTCAGTTTTTCGCCTCACCGCCATGCGTTTACACTGACCGTATCGGTCTGCGCATGGCTAGCGCGAAGTGTCTTTCGGCTGCCCTTTTTTGTCTCGGCTTACTCTTTCTCCATTTAGTTGCATTAGCCCTTATGTTGCTTGCCTGCTCCGCACAAAACTTAGTGCATCCGTCCCAGACCAGCCGCATTACCAGGCGAGGGCACGCGTGCCAACCAGGGCCAAGGCAACTGCGCCTTCAGGGCGGATTTGCGCAAAGATCCTCCAAGGCTGTCGGCTTTGAAGTGCACTTATGGGCCTAGCCGTCCTGAGCATGTGGTCCAACTACCGCCAGCGCATCCAATGGCGCGCAGGTCTGCAACGGGTGTTTCATCGCGGCCCGCAGGACGATCCGGTGGTGGACGGCTTGCGCGGTATGGCCAGCCTGTCTATTGTGCTGTTTCATTGTTTTTTCGGCGCGATGTTCTTGTTGAAGGACTTTGATCGCATCAGCGCTTTTGCAGCGCAACTGCCGGCCTGGCTGGGTTTTCTGGCCAACACCGATAAAGCCGTAGATGTGTTTTTTATGGTCAGTGCCTACTTGTTGGGCGGCGCGCTGATGCGTGAGTTCGCGCGCAAGGGCACGATCGAAGTACGCAATTTTTACATCCGCCGCCTGTTCCGTATTTACCCTTTGTTTCTGCTAGGGCTGGCGGTTTATGCACTGGGCAACCCTAGCTTGGCCGCGGACAATCTGATCTACAACCTGCTTTTCATCGACAACTTTCAGATGAAAAATATCATTCCCGTGGGCTGGTCGCTGTCGATTGAAATGCAGTTTTACCTCGTTCTGCCAATGCTGATGGGCTGGCTGATGGGTATGACAGGGCAGGGCGGCCTTCGGGTTTTGCAATGCCTGTTCGTGCTGTCCTTTGTGCCAATACTGGCCACAGCGCTGTTGTACCCAGTCACCTACGAAACGCCGTTTTATCTTTTCCACCCGCAGCGCATGGCGCCTGAGCTGTTTCTCAATGTGATGTATTTCCAAACCCATACCCGCATCGGCCCCTTGCTCTTGGGCCTGATCTGGGCCTGGGTGCGCCATCCGCAGGATGCGGGGCTGCCCGCGCCGACGCCACGTGGCATGGTTTGGATGCTGGGCGGCGTGGCCTTGGCGCTGGTGTGGGCCTATTTCCCGCCCTATCAGCAGGACTCTTGGTACTACCAGCATTTTTCGCCTTGGCTCAATCTTGCGGGCCAGGTCTTGCACCGTAATTTGTTTTGCCTGGGGGTCTTGCTGCTGGTGTTGGCTGCACAGTCCCAGAGCGCGCCCGCGCGGGGTTTGGGCAGCATGTCTGTAGCCATAACAGCAGCACTGCGTGGCTTTTTGGGCTGGGGCCTTTGGCGGCCGTTTTCCCAAGTCGTATTCCCGGTGTATTTGTTTCATTTCCCCATGGTCCTGGTCGCAGCAATCCTCACCTTTCAGACTACAGATGCCTCGACCATCAGCACGATCTCGGTGTCTCAGTTGTTATGCATGTTCGGTATCGCGGCCAGTCTGTCCTTGCTGCTGGGCATCGTGCTACACATCCTGATCGAGCAACCCATGATCGATACCGGCCACGCGCTTTTGCGTGACAGAGTGTAGGTGTAGCGCTAGCTGATGCCTTGAGTTTCCCAATAGCCCGAAATTGAATGCGATGCCAAATGCGCGGGCAAGCATCCGCGCAAGCTATTGATAAAGCGAAGTGCTTGCGCGCGCTGTAAATCTTGGGCAATGCTTAATACGGCTTCCTGCAGCCAGCCTTCTTTCAGCGCCACAGAGCGCCCGACGCCAGCCAGTAAACCGCAATCCACAGGGGGCGTGAGCCATTGCCCATCGATAAGCAAGGCAATATTGCCCCGCGTGCACTCGGTCAATTGGCCGTCCGCGTTAAAAAGCAAGGTGTCAAAGTCCGTCGGGTCGGTGGGGGTGAAAGCATCGTAGTGCGCGCGTCGGGTAGTTTTAAACCGGACAAATTCGCTATGTGCTTCCTCCATGGGTGACTTGGCAAGCCTTAGCTGTACGGATTGCGTGACTTCCTGTACTGCAAACGCTTGTACCTGAACGTGACCCTGTGCATTGGAGCGCAAACGTACCCTATGCAAACCTTCGGGATAGCGCGCGGCCAGTTGCGCCAGAGCGGCCTTCACTGCAATTGCATTGCAGTCATAGGCGAAGTGCTGCGCCGCTCTTTGCATGCGTTGGAGGTGCAAGTCCAGGTGGCGGTATTGGCCCTTGTCCAATGCCAGCGTTTCGAGCAATTCAAATTCTTGGCTGGTACGCTCTAAAAACTCGCGCTTGGCACGCCACTCATCCCATTCGCCATGCGTGCTGGCATCGGCGGTAATGCCGCTGCCAATGCCGCATTGGGCGATTCCCTTGTGCGCGCTGATAGTGCGAATGGCTACGTTAAAGGTCGCATGACCGCCAGGGCGGACCACGCCTATCGCTCCGCAATACAGACCACGCGCCTGCGGCTCTAAAGCCCGGATCAGGTGCATGGCTTGCAGCTTGGGCGCGCCAGTGATGGAGCCACAGGGAAACAGGGCTTTGAAAACGTCCACCAGGCTGGTGCCGGGGCGCGTCTGGGCCTGCACGTCCGAGGTCATTTGCCAGACCGTGGGCAAAGCTTGCAAATGAAACAAGCGCGGCACTTTGACGCTATGGGGCAGGGCGATACGCGAAATATCATTGCGCACCAGGTCGACGATCATCACGTTTTCAGCTTGCTCTTTAGGCGATGCGCGCAATGCGCCCGCTCGGGCTGCATCGTCCTGGGCATCTTTGCCGCGCCGCGCGGTGCCTTTCATGGGACGCATGAGAAGCTGGTCGCCCCGCCAGTCAAAAAACAATTCGGGTGATACCGAAAGAACTGTCTCTTGGTCCGTGTCTATATGGGCTGCATACCCACCCGGCTGCGCCCGGCGCAATGCGTCGAACCAGGCTTGCATGGCCGCTTCTTGGGTGTCCGGCGGCAGACTCGCGTGCAGTGGACTGGTGTAGTTGACTTGGTACACATCGCCGCTGCGGATAGCCTGGTGGATGGTGTGGATGCTGGTATCAAAAGCTTCGCGGGTCTGGCCTTGCTGCCAGGCCAATGGCGGCAAGAGTTCTGTAGCGGGCGGTCCCGGCGGCAGGGCTTGCTGGTAAACCCCGAACCATGCCAGTGGCAAGCCATCGGTGTGCGGATGCACTTGGCATGCACTGTCAAATGCCGGGGCCGCCTCATAACGCACAAAACCTACGCACCACAAACCTTGCGCGGCATAGTCGGAAACCGCTTGCAACAGGGGCAGCACTTCGGATAGCTTGTTTGCAACCAGAAGGTGCAGAGGATGGCTAAATTGGGCATGCAATCCCTCAGCCCCGTAGGCGTCGGCAAAATCAATGAGCGTGTACAAAAAAATGCGTCTCTTGAGGGCAAGTGAGCGGGCGATTATCCCTCTGTATTGGATCGCCTTGTCACAAGCCTAGCGCAGCGGTGGCCTGCATTAAACGCCTGGCCCAGGCGCCCTAAAAATGCCAGATTGCTTGGCGCTAAGGCCATGCGCTTTCAGGCCGGAAATATCTCGCGCAGTTTCAGCTTGTAAAACTTGCCTGTCGAAGTGCGCGGTACAGCAGCAATGCTTTCGTAGCGCTCGGGCAATTGCCACTTGGCAAAGCCGCAAGTGAGTAGGTGCGCGTTGAGTGCTGCGCCGTCCAGTGACTTGCCCGGTTTGGGCACCACGCAGGCCAAGGGGCGTTCGCTCCACTTCGGGTCCGGTATGGCTATGACCGCCGCTTCGGCTACATCGGCGTGCCCCATCAATGCATTTTCCAGATCGACCGAGCTAATCCATTCCCCGCCGGACTTGATCAAGTCCTTGGTCCGGTCGGTAATGCGAACAAATCCGTGCGCGTCCATGGAGGCCACGTCTCCGGTGCGTAGCCATCCGTCGTCAGAAAACTTGTCTTCGCTGATGGGTACGTCGTGGTAGCTGCCAGTGATAAAGGGGCCGCGCACCTGTATCTCGCCCACCGCCTGCCCGTCCCAGGGCGCGTCTTTGCCATCCTCACCGCGCATGCGGATGTCCACCAGTGGTACCGGGACGCCGGCCATGGCGGCACGCCGGTAGCGCTCGTCGGCATCGGCATGGATGAACTCGGACTTGGTATAGGACACCGTGGCTAGCGGCGAAGTCTCGGTCATGCCCCAGCCTTGTTGAATCCAGATGCCGTGCTTGTCAAACGCGCGTATCAAGGCCTCGGGCACTGCCGCGCCGCCGACCAAGCTGCGCATGCCGCTAGGCAGCTTCCAGCGGCCCGGTTGCGTTTCCAAAGAAGCCTCGTAGGTTTGAATCAGGCTCATCCAGATGGTGGGCACGCCCAGCGAAAGTGTGGGTGGCTCTAGCTGCATCAGGTCCAGCAAATCGTCGGGGTGCAAATGCGGGCCGGGGAATACCAGTTTGCAGCCTGTCATCACCGCGCCATAGGGCATGCCCCAGCTATTG
>CANNEW010000195.1 GCA_947503685.1 Comamonadaceae bacterium
TGGTACGCGGCCTGCTAGAGGAATTGGTAGCAGGCTACGGGCCATCAGGCGAGGTGGTCGATTGGGTGTACCTGGCGCAGGAGCGGGAGGCGCTGGGTGGGGAGTGAGTTGCCTTAATTTACTCAGAATTAAACCGGACCTGTTATTCCAAATCAAGCTCTACTGCAGTCTGTACGTCAGAAAAGAGTGGCCAATATGCTGGAAGGCGAGGGCACATACACCTGCCCCCACAGCGGCCTGACGTACGCTTTGTCTGAAGGTTTCTTGACAAGATGAATCTCACCGTGATGCGTTATCATCATGATGCAATGACGTCACTTCACGGAGCCAAGCATGCGAACCACCCTTGATATCGAACTGGACGTTCTGAGCGCCGCCAAAGAAATCGCACGCCAAAAACAGGTCGGCGTAGGCAAAGTCGTTTCCGAGCTGTTGAGGCAAGCACTCACGGGCAATACAAGCCCCGCTGCAAAGATCCAGCCAAGCCTCTCCATCACAGGGTTCGACCCTTTTCCGTCCAGGGGTGTGATCGTGACCAACGACCTGATCAACCGCCTGCGCGACGCAGAAGGCATTTGATGCGTGCTTTGCTGGATGTGAATGTTTTGATTGCCCTGCTGGATGCTGGGCACATTCACCACCAACGTGCACGTCAGTGGCTTGAACAAGAAATTGAAATTGGGGTCAGATCCCAATTGTTTTGAAATGACGGTGTGGCGACGTCAAGCTGCGAAAATCACACGCCGTGGGGAGAATTCGCGTTGGCTGCCGCCGGTGTTTGTGGAAGATGGGTTACGGCGGGCGATGGGCACTGAGGGCCGTTAGCGCGCAAAATGATCGGTGGGCAGGGCGTAGGTGTGTGATACAGCATGACGACCAATAGTCCGCATAAATTGAGAAATGACAGAATGCAAAGCATAAATTTCGATTTGAATGACATTCAACATGAGCCTAGTGATGCTCAATTGAAGGCATTGATGAACTCAGTTGCAGTTGAAGCAAAGCGGCGCGCTGAGCTGGCTCAGGCGGTACTGATGCAACGCCTTCGCGAAGACATCGCTGCTGCCAATCGCGCGCGATTGGTGGGATGAGCGTAGTCCCCCTCAAGCCACGTCTGATTGTCGTAGCTGGCCCTAACGGGGCTGGTAAGACGTCCATCACTGAGCAATTACTGCGGCACGAGTGGATGGGGGGTTGCGAATACGTCAACCCTGACTACATCGCTCGCGACGAATTTGGCGATTGGAATGCGCCTGATGCCGTGAGTAAGGCCGCAGTGCGAGCCGAAGAAGTGAGGGAGCGATGCGTGCGGGAAGGGCAAAGCCTCGCATTTGAGACCGTGCTCTCGATGTCTGACAAGATCGACTTCATCCAGCGGGCAAAGCTTGCAGGATTTTTTGTCAGGCTGTTTTTCGTGGGCACTGATAATCCTGCCATCAACGCCAAGCGCGTTGCACTTCGCGTCATGGAAGGGGGGCACGATGTGCCCATCAGCAAAATCATCTCCCGGTATACCCGTTCGTTGGCAAACTGCTCGGTGGCAGCGAGCATCGCCGATCGTGCCTACGTTTACGACAACTCAGTAGACAACGTATCGCCAAAGCTGGTATTTCGCACCATCGAAGGAAAATTGATACGGCATTTCGGCGATATCAATCCGTGGGCGTTAGAAATCTTGCGTGAGATCGATCCGGAGTTTGCACCATGACATCCCAAAAAGTCGCGCGCAGCATGTGGGTTGGTACGCCGGCGGTGGCAACGCATCTGCTGGCTGATGTCCAGGCGCACCTGACGCCCATCGGGTCTTTCTTGCGCAAGCGCAGCTTAGACGAGTTGCTGCAGCTGTGGAGCATTCTGGCCGGCGGACATGAGATTTGTGGGCCCGCGCCCGGCGCTGTTTAACCAGCAAGACTTGATTACTCTGCGCAAAGAGCAGGGCGTGCACGCCTTGGTGCCGGGCCTGACCGGTTGGACGCAAGTCAATGGCCGCGATGAGCTGCCGATACCTGAAAAGGTCAAGCTAGACGTGGCCTATCTGCAGCGCCAGTCTCTGAGTAATTGGAGTAATTGGGGTCAGTAATTGGGGTCAGATTCCAATTAATTTAAAGCTTTACGCCCAATCTGCAAGCAGTTTGGATTGTGGTGGTTTGGCTGCCACCAGTGTCTGTGGAAGAGGGCTTACGTAGGGCGATGCCAGTTCACACCTGACGCCCATTGGTTATTTAATGCTAGAAACTTTCGTTAAATGCAAGTTTCATTCATGCAAACACTCACAGAAAAGCTGATCTAAGCGGGCTGGGCCGGACGACCGCATGATTGACCTGTTGCGCAACCGCCTGGAAAAATATTCGGTCAAGAACTGTTTTGTCTGATATGTCCAGTTTTTACGCTGACGGATTTTTGCGGAAGACTTTATATGCCACTAGGTGGCATAATTAGCCATGAAACGTGTTTTTAAGACGCGTCACTTCGCTCGCTGGTAAGCAACTGGACGAAGCCATGAACGATGGATCCTTAACGGTGATATGCCATGACGACAAAATCTAAGGCTAAGAGCCCAATTTTTGAAGCTGTCCATGAATCGGCAAGCGACCTACACCGCTTGGGCTTTATTGATAAACGAAAAATGCGCAAATTCGATGTGCTTTGCCTAGATCCAATTCCGGCGTACGACAGCGAGAAAATTCGCATCCTGAGGGACCACCTTCAATTAAGCCAAGCTGTTCTGGCCTCAGTTTTAAATATCAGTCTCTCGACAGTGCGCAAGTGGGAAGTGGGCGACAAACATCCCAGTGGCCCGTCGCTGAAGTTGCTAAATCTGTTGGATCGTAAAGGCCTAGAGGCGCTTATATAGGGTTTGATATGGTCCCAAATTTGGCGCTAAGCCTAACCGGTCGAGAAGAAAGGCGGGAGATGTTTCGCCAGGACGCGATCAAATCTTGGGATGAATACCGTGCTACCGGATTGCATGTGACCGTGGACGAGGCTGATGCTTGGTTGGCACTGCTCGAACAAGGCACAGACACTGAACCGCCTGAATGCCACGTTTGATCTGGTCACCAGCAGCACTGCTGGATGGGCATCGGGCAAGTCTGCATATGGCGCCTGGCTAAGTCAGCAACAAACCGATCGGCTATTGAGTAAGTAGAATTGGATGATATCGTGATATCATTAAAATTTACCTGAAGGGCTAGTCATGGCACAAATGATCGTACGCAATATTGATGATGGCGTGAAAAGTGCACTCAAGGCGCGCGCCAGTTTGCATGGTTGGAGCATGGAGGAGGAGGTGCGCCAAATCCTGCAACAGGCAGTCAATGAGCCAGCCCAAGCGCGGCCCAAGCTCGGTACACGCATTGCAGCGCGCTTTGCGGACCTAGGCCTGGTTTCGCCCTTGCCGGAGTTGCGCGGGCAAACCATTGAACCCATGGCCCTCAGTGAATGATCATCTTAGACACCAACGTTTTGTCTGCCTTGATGCAGCAGCAGCCCGACCCGCGGGTGGTGGCTTGGTTGGACGACCAGCCCGCTGAGTCCATATGGCTTAGCAGCATCACGGTGTTTGAAGCCCGCTACGGCTTGGCGCTGCTACCAGCTGGACGGCGTAAAGACGTGATGGAACAACGCTTTGAAGCACTGGTGCAAGACGACTTGCAAAACCGCGTGCTACTTTTTGACATCCATGCCGCCGCGCACGCAGCACAGTTGGCCGCAGATCGCAAAAACCGTGGCCGCCCCGTGGACATGCGTGACACCTTCATTGCCGGTATCGCCTTAGCGAGACGCGCCACCCTGGCCACACGAAATGTGCGGCATTTTGACGATTTGTCGGTTCCAGTGGTCAATCCCTGGCCTGATCAATGAAACCATTCGGTGTGATCCGATCAGAGAACCTGTTGAATAGAATGTGTAATCTCTACTAATATGTATTCTGTTGTAGGCCTCAAAGAACCTTGCTATGCGCACCGCCGCCGTCAATGCGCGCTCCGCCCGACTTGGATGCGTGCTGCCCATCTTTAATGAATAAAAAGGGCTGTGTCACGGCGCCCTATGTTTTTAAGGACACTATGCGTTTAGAAATTCAAGACAGATCGGCAATTAGTGACGCGATTTATCGGGCTGACCCGGATGCCATTATTTACCTGTTTGGATCGCGTGTGGATGATGCTGCCAAAGGTGGAGATATTGACCTATTGGTGCTTTCCAAAAAAATCAAGCTCATGGATAAGATTGACATTCTTGCCCAACTGCATCAAAGCTTAGGGGAACGCAAAATTGATTTGCTTGTATATCCGGATACCAGCAGGCCTTTCGCTAGATTAGCCATGGAAGACGGTGTAAGGTTATGACGCGTGCCAAAATTGAATTGCTTCAAGAAGAACTTGCGGGCCTGAAGCTAGCTGCCGGACACTTAGACTATTCGGTCGCAAGATGTCTAAGCCTGATTGATCAAAAAGACTTGTTGCCAGACCAGTTGGAGCGTTTCGAGTCCCTCACTAGTCGCTTTGCCCGTTTGGCTGATTTACTCGTTCAGCGGATATTTCGGTTGATCGATGACATCGAGTTGGCGGACGCTGGAACCGTTCTAGATCGAATTTATCGAGCAGAAAAACGCGGTTGGGCAAATGCGGCTGATCTGATCCGTATTCGCGAGTTGCGGAACTTAATTGCGCATGAATATGCTAGCGACAAAATGCTGGAAATACATGCGGCAGTGGCCGCATTGTCCTCAACCCTGTTGGCAACCGTGCCAAGGGTAATGTCTTATGCGGATGCCATCATTCAGCGTTATGCGAAATGAACTGGGGCGTACCGTCTGTCAGTCTGCTAAAGCTGACGGTACCGGTGAAAAAGCTACCGCGCTAATCGCCACCGCGAGCGCAACAAGAACACCACAATCCCCACATTGAGCATATTCCAAGCCACGCCGTTTAAAAACGCAGCGTGGTAGGAACCGGTCAGGTCAAACACCTTGCCTGACATCCATCCCCCGGTGGCCATGCCTAGCATGGTGAACATAATCACCGTCCCCACCCGCGCGCCGATTTGCGTGGGCGCAAAATTCTCCCGAACGATGAGTGTGTAAGACGGCACGATGCCGCCCTGGAACAGGCCGAATAAGGCGGACACCAGATAGAGCGAGACCAGCCCGTCAAAAGGCAAAAACATCAAGAGCGCGGTGGCTTGCAATACCGAGCCCAGCAGCAGCGTGCGCAGCGCGCCTATGCGGTCGCAAATCACGCCGGACACCAGGCGGCTGACGATGCCGCAGGCCAGCATCAACGAAAGCATCTCCGCACCACGCGCCGCGCCATACCCCAGGTCGGTGCAATAGGCCACGATATGCACTTGCGGCATAGCCATGGCGATGCAGCAGCTAAAGCCCGCCACACACAAGAGTACCGTGGCGCGCGCGGGCGATAAGCCAAAGGGCAGTTCCCGCGCCTGCGCGTCTAGGCTGGCACTTGGCGCAATCACTGCGGCTGCTGGCCTGCGCCTTAGCAGCGGTGAAAGCATGAGCATGC
>CANNEW010000196.1 GCA_947503685.1 Comamonadaceae bacterium
TGGGCCATGATGCCGCACAAATTGCTTTGGGTTCCAGTGGGCACAAACAGCGCGGCCTCAAAGCCAAGCATGCCCGCAATGCGCTCCTGCAAGGCATTCACCGTAGGGTCGTCGGCGAACACATCATCGCCCAAAGGCGCGGACATCATGGCGGCGCGCATTGCGGCGGTAGGCTGGGTGACCGTATCGCTGCGTAAATCAACTAAGGTGGTCATGCTAAAAGCGTCCTGATGGTGGTTCAAAGGCCGGCAATCTTATCGGAGGGGCTCAGAGCGGCGCTTACTGCAAAAAATTGCGCAACATCGCATGGCCGTGCTCGGTGAGTATGCTTTCCGGATGGAATTGCACGCCTTCCATGCGTACCTCTGCCGCTAAGCCGGTGTGACGCACACCCATGATTTCGCCATCCTCGGTCCAGGCCGTCACCGCCAATTCTTTGGGACAGGTCGCACGGTCGATCGCCAGCGAGTGGTAACGGTTCACGGTAAAGCTTTCCGGCAGACCGGCAAACACGCCCTCACCCGTGGTTTGGATGACACTGGTTTTGCCATGCATCAGTTGCCGTGCGCGCACAATATTTCCGCCTAGCGCCGCGCCTATGGTTTGGTGGCCCAGACACACACCCAAAATAGGCAACTTACCCATGAAATATTGAATAGCTGCCACGGAAATACCGGCCTCTGCCGGGGAGCACGGGCCTGGCGAAATCACCAAACGGTCCGGCGCGTGATCCGCGATGCCTTGTAGGGTGATTGCGTCATTGCGAAACACTTGCACATCGGCACCCAGTTCGCCAAAGTACTGAACGATGTTGTAGGTGAAACTGTCGTAGTTATCGATCATCAGTACTTTCATGGTGCCACACCTTGGCGTAGGCGCAAAAATTCTTGGTCCTCAAAGGCAATGGATTGCTCGATAAGCGCCTGGTAGGCTACCTGCGCGATCTGTGGCGGGAAGCCCTGCGCCTGCATGGCCTGGCCCACGCGCTGGACGATGTACTGCACACGCTCGTTATCGCGCACCTGGTGCTGGTGCTGTTTGATGCGCGCCGCCTGCGTCATATAGCTGGTGCGCTGGGCCAACAGCGCCACAATTTGCATATCCAAATCGTCAATGCATTGGCGTACCTGCGCCATGGTGCTGCACGCAATAGGACCCGTGTTTTGCATCGCTTCCATTACAAACCCTCCAATCCGGATTCAACTAACTCGGCCGCGCGCAGCAAGGCGCGGGCTTTGTGCTCGGTTTCGGCCCACTCCATTTCAGGCACGCTGTCGGCCACGACGCCAGCGGCCGCCTGCACATACAAGGTCTGGTTTTTGATGATGCCAGTGCGTATGGCAATGGCCACGTCCATGTCGCCGGCATAACTCAGGTAGCCGCAGGCACCGCCGTAAATACCGCGTTTTACCGGCTCGAGCTGGTCAATCACCTCCATGGCGTGTACTTTGGGCGCGCCAGTCAGAGTACCTGCAGGGAAGGTTGCCTTGAGCACATCCATGCTGCGCATGCCCGGCAACAAGCTGCCCTCCACATTGCTCACGATGTGCATCACATGGCTATAACGCTCCACGCAAAATGCATCAGTCACTTTGACGCTGCCGGTCTGCGCAATGCGTCCTATGTCGTTGCGCGCCAGGTCAATCAACATGACATGTTCGGCGCGCTCTTTGGGGTCGTTCACCAATTCTTCTTCCGCCGCTTTGTCCAGTTCGGGCGTGGCGCCGCGCGGGCGCGTCCCCGCCAGCGGGCGGATGGTTACTTTGGTCTGGCCCTCGGCAATTTCCTGGCGCACCAAAATTTCCGGGCTGGCGCCGATCACATAAAAATCCGGCGCACCGTCCGCCGTGGCGCCGCTGAAGTTGTAGTAATACATATAAGGGCTGGGGTTGAGCGAGCGCAAGGCGCGGTACAAACTCAGCGGCGACTGGGTATATATTTTTTTGATGCGCTGGCCAACTTGCACTTGCATGAAGTCGCCGCCGGCAATCAATTCCTTGGCCCGTGCCACCGCAGCCAGATAGTCCTCTTTGGAAAAATCACGCACCGCTGCTTGCGGCGGGCTGGGCACCACTGCCAGTATCTGCACCGCTTGCGCCAACTTGGCTTTGAGTGCGGCCAGGCGCGCGCTGCCTTGCACGTAGGCATCGGGCACTGCCGGGTCCACATAGACCATAAGGTGCAATTTGCCCGACAGGTTGTCAATCACCGCCAGCTCTTCGCATTGCAAGAGCAAGATGTCTGGGCAGCCGATTTCATCGGGCGGGCAACTGGCTTCTAACCTCTTCTCTATATGGCGCACCGCGTCGTAACCGAAGTAGCCGGCCAAACCGCCGCAAAAACGCGGCATGCTCGGACGCAGCGCCACTTTGAAGCGCTGCTGGTAGGCGGCAATAAAGTCCAAGGGATTGCCCGCTACGCTTTCCACGACCACGCCATCGCTTAGCACTTCGGTCTTTGCCGCTGCGCCAAAACCACTGCTGCGCAAGAGGGTGCGCGCGGGCAAGCCAATAAAACTAAAGCGCCCAAAACGCTCGCCGCCCACCACCGACTCCAGCAAAAAACTGTAGGGCGCGTCACCGGTCAATTTCAGATAAAGCGAAAGCGGCGTTTCCAGGTCGGCAAAAGCCTGAGCCGTTAAGGGGATGCGATTAAATCCCTGGCGTGCCAGGGCATAAAACTCTTCTTTGGTCGTCACAATGATTCACCTTCCCGAATACTTAGGTACAGCGCGGCCCGGACATGGCACTTGCCACAAACGTTGGAAAAAAGCGCTGGCCGCAAGTGCGGCGCGTTCAATCAAACAAAAGGGGGAGAGGTGCGCAACAGCCCCGCG
The DNA here is from genome assembly GCA_947503685.1 of Comamonadaceae bacterium. Lineage (GTDB taxonomy): Bacteria > Pseudomonadota > Gammaproteobacteria > Burkholderiales > Burkholderiaceae_C > Allorhodoferax. The sequence continues at coordinate 2,837 of CANNEW010000196.1, forward strand.
CAAAGCGCTAAGGGGTTAAACCGGTAGCGAAGACCAGGACCGGCGCATAGCAGTGCGGGTACGCCAGGGCCAGGCTCCCCGGTCGCTACGACCTGTGATGCTGTTGCGGTGGATAAACATGGGCTTTAGTGTAGCAAAGGCTTTGTGTGGCCTAAAAACCCTTAGACGCCGCGCTCCCGGTCAGCGTGAAACTGAGTCACAAAAGCACCAAAGCGCCCGGCCTCCAAGGCATCGCGCACTTGCTGCATCAGGTGCAGGTAATAGTGCAGGTTGTGGATGCTGGCCAGCATGGGCCCGAGCATTTCGCCGCATCGGTCCAGATGGTGCAAGTACGCGCGGCTGAATCCATCACGTCCACCGTCCTCCCAGCAAACACCACTGCTGCCGGCGCAGGCATAGCAACTACAGCTGGTGTCCAGCGGTTGGACATCGCTTTTGTGGCGGGCATTGCGGATTTTCAGGTCGCCGTAGCGGCTAAACAAAGTGCCGTTGCGCGCATTGCGCGTGGGCATGACGCAGTCAAACATATCGATGCCGTTTTGCACCCCGGCGATCAAGTCCTCGGGCGTACCCACGCCCATCAGGTAGCGCGGTTTGTGCTGCGGCAGGCGCGGGGCAATGTGTTCCAGGATGCGCATCATGTGCTCCTTGGGCTCGCCCACCGATAGTCCGCCTACGGCGATACCCGGAAAGTCCAGTGCCTCTAAACCGGCTAGAGACTCCTCGCGCAAATGCTCGAACATGCCCCCTTGCACGATGCCAAACAAGGCATTCGGATTTTCAAGGCGTGCAAACTCGGTTTTGCAACGCTGCGCCCAGCGCAAGCTGAGCTCCATGGACAGGCGCGCTTCGCGTTCGGTGGTGACCTGGCCCTTGGTAGCCGTTTCCACCGACAAATACGGCGTGCATTCGTCAAATTGCATGACGATGTCTGAATTGAGCACCGTCTGGATTTGCATGCTCACTTCAGGCGTCAAAAACAGCTTATCGCCATTGACCGGCGATGAAAAACGCACGCCCTCTTCGCTGATTTTGCGCATCTGGCCCAGGCTCCAGACCTGAAACCCACCCGAATCGGTGAGTATGGGCTTGTTCCATTTTTCAAACTGGTGCAAGCCGCCGAACTTTTCCATCACGTCCAGCCCCGGCCGCATCCACAGATGAAAGGTGTTGCCCAGGATGATTTGCGCCCCCATGTCGTGCAAGCTTTGGGGCATCACGCCCTTGACCGTGCCATAAGTGCCCACCGGCATAAATATGGGGGTTTGCACGTAGCCGTGGTTCAGCCGCAAACGCCCCCGGCGCGCCAGGCTGCCCAGGTAGGAGCCTTCGGGGCGGGCAGGATCTCGGGCAAGCACGTCAAATTCAAGCATGGCGCAATTTTAGGCCGGGTACTTGCGGCAACACTGTGCTTTATTTATACTTTGCTTTACTTTTTATAAAGTAAAGGAGTAAGAAATGTCGGAAATCGCAGAAGTAGAGGCCATTGTCTCCAGCAAAGGCCAAGTCACCTTGCCTGCCGCCATGCGCGCCAAGTTGGGCATCAAACCGGGCTCGCATATTCATTTTGAATTGCGCGGCGCTGAATTGGTTATCAAGCCGGAATTGCCCATCAGCGCCTACTACGGCATGCTCAAAGGCTATGAACTAGGCGATATTGAGCCTGAAAAAGAGCCAGACCGGGAGTTTTGAGTGAACTTGGTTGACTCCTCCGGTTGGATTGAGTTTTTCCAAGCCGGTGGCAATGGCCCCGTCTTTAAGCCGGTCATCGAAGACCGCAATTCCCTGCTGGTGCCCACCATCGCCCTATTTGAAGTCCACAAAGTGCTGAGCCGCCGCCTACCCGTCGATCTGGTGGAGCGCTGCCTGAACGTCATGCGCCTGGGCCGTGTACTGGATTTCACCGACGCCCGCGCAATCGCCGCATCGCAGATTGCGGTACGCCATCAACTGGCCATGGCCGACGCGGCGATGTACAGCATGGCACAAGAGTTGGGCGCCACGTTCTGGACGCAGGACGCCGATTACCAAGGCCTGGCGGGGGTTAACTACTTCCCAAAGACCGAAGCCGATGCTTCCGAGGCCCGCGCCAACAGCATCGCGTCGCCGTAACTGAAAAACCGGTACTCCTGCGCAATCGCGTAGCGGTACAGGGCGCGGATAGGTTCATAGCCAGCAAAGGCGCTGACCAGCATCATCAGGCTGGATTTGGGCAAATGAAAGTTCGTCACCAGCAAGTCCACCTGCTGGAACGCAAAGCCCGGCGTAATAAATATTCGCGTGTCGCCCTGAGCCTGACCGGTTGCGGCCCAAGACTCCAGGCTGCGCACGGTGGTCGTGCCCACGGCCACCACCCTGCCGCCGCGTGCTTTGCAATCGGCAATCGCTTGCTGCGTCTCGGTTGGCACCTGGTACCACTCGCTGTGCATACGGTGTTCGGCCAGGTTTTCGGTTTTCACCGGCTGAAAGGTACCGGCACCCACATGCAAGGTGACGTAGGCCGTGCGCACGCCGCGCGCTTGCAAAGCGGCCAATAAGGCTTCGTCAAAATGCAGCGCGGCCGTGGGCGCAGCCACCGCGCCGGGCGCTTTGGCAAATACCGTCTGGTAACGATCGGCGTCCTGC
>CANNEW010000197.1 GCA_947503685.1 Comamonadaceae bacterium
GAAATAGGCCGACATAATCATGCCGGTGACCAGGCCCGAATACTTGGCCAGACCGGCCTGCGCGCCAATGGCTACGGTCAGCAGGGCGATGCCCACAACCAACAGACTCACACCCGAAAGCAGAGAAGCAAGGGGTAGGGTGAGCGGAGACAAACGGGGCAGTTGCATAAAAAAACACCATGGCTATCCATGGCGGGGTGGCGAAGCTTCGATGGTGACATAAGCGCACCCGCCGCAACGCACAAAAGGCGACTCAATGCTCGCTGAGCAAGACAATTCTTTCGATTGGCGCCTTTGTACTGAAGCGCTCAGGCACAGGTCGCTTTTGGCAGAAAATGCGTCGCAGATTTAGCACCTGGGTGCAACTAGTCGCCCTAAAGTGGCGTTTGGAGGAAAACACTGCATGCACCAACAAGCATCGCTAACGCAAGCCCGTATCGACCTGGCCGCCGCTTTTCGCTGGGCCGCGCGCTGGGACATGCATGAGTCCATCGCCAACCACTTCAGCCTGGCGGTGTCCGAAGGCGGCAAGCAGTTTTTGCTCAACCCCGTGGGCAGCCATTTTTCGCGCATCCGCGCCAGCGATCTGCTGCTGCTTGATGCAAAGCACAGCGACCAAGATATCGTAGCGCTGGGCGCCGACCCCACCGCCTGGAACCTGCACGCCACATTGCACCAGCGCCTGCCGCAAGCGCGCTGCATCTTGCACACCCACATGCCCTATGCCACCGCACTGTGCTGCCTGCAAGACTTTGACTGGCTGGCACTCGACCAAAACGCCTGCCGCTTTTACGGCCGCATCGCCTACGACCGGCATTACGCCGGTATGGCACTGGATGCGTCTGAAGGCGAACGCGTGGCCGCCCTGATGCAAGGCCGCAAAAGCGTGCTCTTTCTGGGCAACCACGGCGTGATCGTAATAGGCCCGAGCGTGGCCCAAGCCCTGGACGAACTCTATTACCTGGAAAAAGCCGCCAAAGTGCAGGTGCTAGCCTTGTCCACCGGCCGGCCGCTGGCTCTGATCCCCGACGCGGTGGCGCGCCAGGCCTGCGCCCAATGGAACGATTACCCTACCGACTCCTGCGCCCTGCACTTGCAGGCGCTCAAAGCCATCCTTGACCTCGAAGAAACGGACTACGCACTATGAACCCCAACGTCATCATCACCTGCGCCCTGACTGGAGCCGGCGACACCGTCGGCAAACACCCGGCCATCCCCGTTACGCCCACGCAAATCGCTGCAGCGGCGGTGGAAGCGGCCAAGGCCGGCGCCACCGTGGTGCACTGCCATGTGCGCAACCCCGAGAACGGCAAATTCAGCCGCGACCCGGCGCTATACGCCGAAGTGATGGACCGCATCCGCGATTCGGGTGTCGATGTCATCGTCAACCTGACAGCGGGCATGGGCGGCGACCTGGAAATCGGACCTGGCGAGCACCCGACGCAGTTTGGCCCCAACACCGACCTGATAGGGCCCATGGCGCGCCTGATCCATGTGGAGCAACTGCTGCCCGAAATTTGCACCCTGGACTGCGGTACGCTCAATTTTGGCGATGGTGACACTATTTACGTTTCCACCCCCATGGCCCTGCGCGCCGGGGCCAAGCGCATTACCGAGTTGGGCGTGAAGGCCGAGCTCGAAATCTTTGACACCGGCCACCTTTGGTTTGCCAAGCAAATGATCAAAGAAGGCCTGCTGGACAAGCCGCTGTTCCAACTTTGCCTAGGCATCCCCTGGGGTGCACCGGCCGATACCACCACCATGAAAGCCATGGTGGACAACCTGCCGCCGGGCGCGGTGTGGTCGGCTTTTGGTATTGGCCGCTCGCAAATGCCGATGCTGGCGCAGTCGTTGATTTTGGGCGGCAATGTGCGCGTGGGACTGGAAGACAACTTGTGGCTGGACAAAGGCGTGCCGGCCAGCAATGGTTCGCTGACCGAGCGCGCAGTGGAAATCATCACCCTCCTGGGCGGCAAGCCCATGACACCGGCCGAAGGCCGCGTCGCCATGGGCCTGAAAAAGCGCGGATAAACCAAGGAAAACTATGTCGTTTGTTACTGAAATCAAGACCTTTGCCGCATTGGGCACCGGCGTGATCGGCAGCGGCTGGGTGGCACGCGCGCTGGCCCACGGCCTGGACGTGATCGCCTGGGACCCGGCCCCCGGCGCCGAAGCCGCCCTGCGCGAGCGCACCGCAAAAGCTTGGGGCGCGCTCACGGCCCAAGGCCTGGCGCCAGGCGCTTCGCAGTCGCGCCTGAAGTTTGTCGCCACGGTAGAAGAATGTGTGGCGCAGGCCGACTTCATCCAAGAAAGCGCGCCCGAGCGCCAGGACTTGAAGCTGGCGCTGCATGCACAAATCACCGCCGCCGCGCGTCCCGATGTGCTGATTGGCTCGAGCACTTCGGGCCTCTTGCCCAGCGATTTTTATGCCCATGCCAAGCATCCCGAGCGCTGCGTGGTGGGCCACCCGTTTAACCCGGTGTATTTGCTGCCTTTGGTGGAAGTGGTGGGCGGCGTCAACACGGCACCCGAAGCGATACAAGCAGCCATGCAGGTGTACCGCTCTTTGAGCATGCGCCCCTTGCATGTGCGCAAAGAAGTGCCCGGCTTTATTGCCGACCGCCTGTTAGAGGCCATGTGGCGCGAGTCGCTGCACCTGGTCAACGACGGCGTGGCCACCACCGGCGAAATTGACGACGCCATCCGCTTTGGCGCCGGTATGCGCTGGGCTTTTATGGGTAGTTTTTTGATTTATACGCTGGCCGGTGGCGACGCGGGTATGCGCCACTTTATGGCGCAGTTCGGCCCGGCGCTCAAGTTACCCTGGACCAAGCTGGAAGCGCCCGAACTGACCGACAGCTTGCTCGACGCCGTGGCCGATGGCAGCGAAGTGCAACTCGACGGGCGCAGCATTGCCGACTGGGAGCGCTACCGCGACGACTGCCTGATGGCGGTGCAAGCGGCGATTAAAGCCACCAAACTCAAACACGGTATCGCGCCCGATGCCTGAGACCTTACTCACCTTCGAAACCCCGGTCATTAGCGACTGGGTGGACTTCAACGGCCATTTGCGCGATGGCTTTTACATGGTCTTGTTCAGCTACGGTGTCGATGGCCTGATGGACCAGATCGGCCTGGACGCCGCCGGGCGCCAAGCCACCGGGCACTCCCTCTTTACCCTGGAAGCGCACGTGAATTTTTTGCACGAGGTCAAGCTCGGGGCCCAGGTGCAGGTCTATTGCCAAGTACTCGGCCATGACGCCAAACGCCTGCATGTCGGCTTGGCCTTGCACATCAAAGGCAATGACACCGTGATGGCCTACAGCGAGCAAATGCTGCTGAGCGTGGACATGGACGAGCCGCGTGCCAGCCCCGTTGCCCCAACCCTGGCGGCGCGGGTGCAGATGCTGGCCACCGCGCAGCGCAGCCTGCCGCGACCGCCCTACGTGGGGCGGGTCATTAGCCTGCCTGCGGCCAAAACCGCCTAGACCATGACCGCAGCCGCCACACTACCGGAGCGCATGCACGGTGTGCTGCTGACCGGGTTTGGCGGGCCCGAGCAATTGCAATACCGCGAGGACCTGCCCGTGCCGCTGCCGCGTGCGGGGGAGGTGCTGATCCGCGTGACGGCCAGTTCGGTGAACAACACCGACATCAATACCCGCGTGGGCTGGTACTCCAAAACCGTGGACGGGCCGACGCAGCACGCATCGGTAGGCTTTGATGCCGACAGTGACTCAGCGCCTTCCTGGGGCGGCGCGGCCCTGCAGTTTCCGCGCATCCAGGGCGCCGATTGCTGCGGGCACATCGTGGCCGTGGGTGCGGGCGTGGACAGCGCACGCATAGGCCAGCGCGTACTGGTACGCCCGGTGCTGCGCAAAGCCGGTGCGGGGCTGTATGACTTTGATTACTTCGGATCGGAATGCGACGGCGGTTTTGCGCAATACACGCGCGTGGCCGCCAGCGCCGCCATGGCAGTGCAAAGCACATTAAGCGATACCGAACTGGCCTGCCTGCCCTGCGCCTATTCCACCGCCGAAAACCTGCTGAACCGCGCCGGCGTAAAAGCCGGCGAGCGCGTACTGATTACTGGCGCATCCGGTGGTGTGGGCAGTGCGGCGGTGCAACTCGCGCATTTGCGTGGCGCGCAGGTGATTGCGCAGGGCGATAGCAGCAAACACGCAGCCCTCAAAGCGATTGGCGCACAACACACGCTGGCCCGCGATGCCGATGTGGCGCAGGCACTGGGCAAAGATAGCGTGGCGGTGGTGATCGACTTGGTCGGCGGCCCGGCCTGGCCTGCGCTGCTAGACGTCTTGCAGCGCGGCGGGCGCTATGCCACAGCCGGGGCGATCGCCGGGCCCTTGGTGACTTTGGATTTGCGCACGCTCTACCTCAAAGATTTGCAACTGCTGGGCTGCACCTGGCAAGATGACGCAGTGTTTGAACAATTGCTGGGCTATGTGGAGCGCGGCGAACTTGTCCCGCTCTTGGCGCGCACTTACGATTTACGCGACATGGCGCAAGCGCAAGCCGAGTTTGTAGCCAAGCGCTTTGTGGGCAAGATCGCGCTGAAAATTCCTTAAGCGCAGCTTCGCGCAACGCTTATCCGCCATTGAACACGCCCTGTAACAATTCACACCATGCCCAGCCCACCCCAACGCCTGAGCACGCCCCTGGAAGGCACCCCCGCCAAAACCTGGGATGCCAGCGCCCCGATTGCGGCGCCCCTGTGTTTGCACCAGCCGCGTGTCCTAGCCGAGTGGGTGGACTACAACGGGCATATGAGCGAGTCCTGCTTTTTGCTGGTGTTTGGCGATAACTCGGATGCGTATTTCCGCTATATCGGCATTGACGAAAGCTACCGCGATGTGGACAACAAATCGTTTTACACCGTGCAAACCCATCTTCACAATATCCGCGAAGTGGCCGAGGGCGCGCCTTTGCGCCTGACGCTGCAGGTGCTGGACATGGACGACAAGCGCATGCATATTTTTCATGCGATGTACCACGGCACAGACGGCCATTTGCTAGCCACCGGCGAGCAAATGCTGGTGCATGTGGACATGGCGCAAGGCAGGGCGGCGCCTATGCCGGACGCTGTGTACCAGCGCGTGGCCGCCGTGCACCGCGCGCACAGTGCCCTGCCCCGCCCCGCGCAGGCCGGACAGCCCCTGGGTATTCGCCGCAAAGCAGCGGCATGAGTAGGCCTAGCCGCCGTTTATGCTGTTCAACGCAAAGTAACGTATCCCTGCTAAAAGGCCCCCCATGCAATTTGCCCTGAGCCATGAACAAACCATGATCGTGGACACCGTCCGCGCCTTTGTGGAGAACGAGCTGTACCCGCACGAGGACCTGGTGGAGCGCACCGACGCCATACCGCCCGAGTTGGCGCAGTCCAT
>CANNEW010000198.1 GCA_947503685.1 Comamonadaceae bacterium
TGCGGAACACACGCTCGGGGTGCGGCATCATGGCGGTAAAGCGCCCATCGGCAGTCGTCACTGCTGTCAGGCCCGCTGGGCTGCCATTGGGATTAAAGGGATAAGCTTCGGTGGCCTGCCCGGCGTTATCAACAAAGCGCATGGCGCGCAATACTTGCTTGGCATCGCCGCGCTGCGTAAAGTTGGCAAAGCCCTCACCATGGGCCACGGCAATGGGTAAACGCGCTCCGGCCATGCCTTGCAAGAACAGCGAAGGTGAGTCCAGCACTTCCACTATGGACAGGCGCGCTTCAAAGCGCTCGCTTTGGTTGGTGGTAAAGCGTGGCCAGTGGGCGGCGCCGGGGATGATGTCGGCCAACTCGGCAAACATCTGGCAGCCATTGCACACGCCCAGACCAAAGGTATCGGGCCGCGTAAAAAACGCGCTGAAATGGTCCGCCAAGCGGTTGTTAAACGTAATCGAACGCGCCCAGCCTATGCCGGCACCCAAGGTGTCGCCATAGCTAAAGCCGCCGCAGGCCACCAATCCGGCAAAGTCGCGCAAATCGGCGCGGCCGGTTTGCAAATCGCTCATGTGTACGTCAAAGGCGTCAAAGCCGGCTTCGCTAAAGGCGTAGGCCATTTCGATATGTGAATTCACACCTTGCTCGCGCAATACGGCCAAACGGGGTTTGCGGGCGAGCAAAGCGGGCGCCGTGGGCGCGGGCTCGGGGGCCAGCCCAGGCGGCAAAACAACATGCATGCCGCCATCGCCATGTGCGCCAAACGCAGCATGCTCGGCGTCCGCGCATGCCGGGTTGTCGCGCAGACGGCAAATCTTCCAGCTGACACTGTCCCAGACCTGCGCCAGGTCCTGCAAAGGCGCGCTAAATACCGCCTTGGCGTCGCGCCAAATTTCTAATGCCAGTGCATCAGTACCCTGCGCCGGGCGCGTCTTGCCAATGACATGGCTGTGCTTAGACAGGCCATGGGTGCGCAGCACTGCCATCACCGCATCGCGGTCTGCAGCGCGCACTTGCAAGACCACACCCAGCTCTTCGTTGAACAGGGCTTTGAGTGTTAACTCTTCACGCAGCGCCCCGACCTGGCTTGCCCAGTTTTTGCTATCGCCCACGTCCATACGGCTGTCGGACACGCCATCGCCTTCCAGCACCAACATATCCACATTCAGCGCTACGCCCACACGCCCAGCAAAAGCCATTTCTGTCACGGTGGCCAACAGACCGCCATCGCTGCGGTCATGGTAGGCCAGTATTTTTTTCTCAGTGCGCAAGGCATTCACGGCCTGGACCAAGGCGACCAGATCTTGCGCTTGGTCGAGATCCGGCGCCTGGTGGCCTGTTTGCTCCAGGGTCTGCGCCAGGATGCCGGCGCCCATGCGGTTTTTACCCCGCCCCAGGTCGATCAGTACCAGCAGCGCATCGTCCACCGGCTGCAATTGCGGTGTCAGCGTAGGCCGTACATCGGCGATGCTGGCAAAGGCCGAAACGATGAGCGAAACCGGCGAACTGACTTTTTTCGCAACGCCCTCTTCGTCCGTCCACTGCGTGCGCATCGAAAGCGAATCTTTGCCGACCGGAATCGAGATGCCCAATGCCGGACAGAGTTCCATACCCACGGCCTGCACCGTGGCATAGAGCGCTGCATCTTCCCCGGCCTCGCCACAAGCGGCCATCCAGTTGGCAGAGAGTTTGACGCGTGACAGTTCAATCGGCGCAGCGAGCAAATTCGTAATCGCCTCGGCAATCGCCATGCGGCCCGAGGCCGGTGCGTCGATCACTGCCAGCGGAGTGCGCTCGCCCATGGACATGGCCTCGCCGGCAAAGCCTTGGAAGTCGGCGAGCGTCACCGCGCAATCGGCCACCGGCACCTGCCAGGGTCCGACCATCTGGTCGCGATGGCTCAGGCCCCCTACCGTGCGGTCGCCAATCGTGACCAAAAACCGCTTGGACGCCACCGTGGGGTGCGACAACACCGCCGTCACAGCGTTTTGCAAAGTAACACCACTTAAATCCAAGGGCGCAAAGTCGCGCTGCAGGGTTTGCACATCGCGGTGCATCTTGGGCGGTTTGCCCAGCAGCACGTTCATGGGCATGTCTACGGGCGAAGACGCACCTTCATCGGCCACCACCAGCTGCCGATCTTCGGTGGCCACGCCAACCACCGCAAAAGGGCAGCGCTCGCGCTCGCACAAGGCAGTAAACAGGGGCAAGGAGTCAGGCGCGATCGCCATCACATAGCGCTCCTGGCTTTCATTGCACCAAATCTCTTTGGGCGCCATGCCCGACTCTTCGAGAGGCACGGCGCGCAAGTCAAAGCGCGCGCCACGCCCGGCGTCATTGCTCAGTTCGGGGAAAGCATTGGACAAGCCCCCAGCGCCTACGTCGTGGATCGCCAGGATCGGATTGGCATCGGCGCCCATGAGCCAGCATTGGTTGATCACCTCTTGCGCACGGCGTTGAATCTCTGGGTTGCCGCGTTGCACCGAATCAAAGTCCAGCTCCGCCGCATTGGCGCCGGTCGCCATCGAGCTGGCGGCACTGCCGCCCATGCCGATGCGCATGCCGGGCCCGCCCAATTGCACCAGCAAACTGCCCGCAGGGAACAGTTTTTTATGCGTTTGAGCGGCATCGATCACACCCAAGCCACCGGCGATCATGATGGGCTTGTGGTAACCGCGTTGCACCGTGTCTTGCGCGCTGCGCGCGCTTTGTTCGAATTCTCGGAAATAGCCCAGCAAGTTCGGGCGGCCAAATTCATTGTTAAACGCGGCCCCGCCCAAGGGACCTTCGATCATGATTTGTAAGGGGCTGGCGATGTGCGCCGGTTTGCCGTAACCACCCTGCCCGTCCCAGCGCAAGGTGGACACGGTAAAGCCGGTGAGCCCGGCTTTGGGCTTGGAGCCGCGCCCGGTGGCGCCCTCGTCGCGGATCTCGCCGCCCGCGCCGGTGGAGGCGCCGGGAAATGGCGAGATGGCCGTCGGGTGGTTATGCGTTTCCACCTTCATCAATATGTGCTGCAAGGCCTCGGTTTTGATGTACTGCGGCGATTGCTGCGCGCCCTGTGCCGACGCCGGCCGCGGCGCAAAGCGCTCTACGGCCGCGCCTTCCATCACCGAGGCGTTATCCGAATACGCCACCAGCATATGCTGCGGATGCGTTTGGTGCGTATGGCGGATCATGCCGAACATGCTGCTACTTTGGGGCTGGCCGTCGATGCTGAAGTCGGCATTGAAAATTTTGTGGCGGCAATGTTCGCTATTGGCCTGCGCAAACATCATCAGTTCCACATCGGTGGGGTTGCGCTGCAATCGGACAAAGGCCTGGTGCAGGTAGTCGATTTCGTCCTCGGCCAGGGCCAGGCCAAATTGCACATTGGCCAGTTCTAGCGCAGCACGCCCGCCACCGAGCACATCGCAATAGTCCATGGGTGTGGCCGGCAAAGCCTGGAACAAGCGGGCCACCTGCGCGCGCGCGCGCCAGACGCTTTCGGTCATGCGGTCATGCAAACAAGCTGCAACGGCATGTTCCTGGGCTTCGTTCAAGCTGCCGGATTGGCCCAACCAAGATTTGATGTGCAAGCGGTATTCGACTGCGCGCTCGATGCGGTGCACTGCAAAACCGCAGTTGTGGGCAATGTCTGTGGCCTTCGATGCCCAGGGCGACAAAGTGCCCAACCTGGGGGAAACCAGCAAGACCTCGCCGCCTTGCCGCTGGGACGCGGGTTCGCCGTAGGTAAGCAAGGCGCCTAGGCGATCCTGTAAACCGGCTTGTGGCACGCTTTCGGTGGCGACCCAATGGACATAGCGGGCGTCAAGCGCGCTGATTTTGTCGTGAACTCGCTGTAATTGCGCCAGTAATTGCTGGTTGCGAAAAGGGCTGAGGGCGTTGCCGCCTTCGAATGTGCTGATGTGGAGCGTCACGGTGCAAGGGCCGGCTAGAGGGAATGGGCAATTTTAACGGGGCCATGCGCCGGCGACCGCCGCCGGCGCGATAGGGAACCGCGCACAGCCGGCCCGTTTGAATCCAGGCGCTCGCCAAAAAGCAAGGTATCTCTACAATCCCAATGACCACATCAGGCCGATTCAAAGGGGACCTAGCGTGCAAATTTGCAAATTTCCGGCACCTCTCTTCCAGCGTATCTTTATGCTGGCAGTGGTGCTGATGCTAGGCGCCTGCGCCAGCACGCCGCCGGGCCAGCCCGCCGCAGCCGCGTTGCCGGGCCTGTCAACGCAGTTAGACCGCGCCGAATCGGCCTTAGCAACCGGCGACCCGAGCAAGCGCACCCTGGTCTTCGTGGCTGCCGCGCTGCACTCGCAGTCCACGGCATTTCAAGGCGATGCATTGGCCATGGAAAATCGCTTGGCGGGCTTTGGCATGCCGATGCAAAGCATTGTGTTGAGCAATCCGCCCAAAGGCCAGGCCACCCTGTTCCCAGCGGCTACGCAGCAAAACTTGAGCGAAGTGTTTACCCGAGTCGGCGCATGGTCCGACAAATACCCTCTCACCGTCGTCGTGCTCATCAGCAGCCACGGACATGTGGACCAGTTGGCGATCGACATCGCGGGTCAGGCCTACCCTCCCATTCGCTCGTCGGTACTCGAGAACTGGCTGCGCCGCATCAACCCGGCCGCGCCTAGCGCCGTACTCTTGTCGGCTTGCCATTCGGGCTCGTTTATCCCGGCGCTGGGCAACGGCTCCCGCGTGCTGCTTACGGCCAGCGCTGCCGACCGCAGCTCCTTCGGGTGCAACCCCAAATCGACCAACACCTGGTTCATCGAGAGCCTGCTGGAGCAAGGTCTGTTTGCCGAGCTCAGTTGGCGCGAAGCGTTTAGGCGCACCGCCAAGCGGGTAGAGGCCAGAGAGAAAGAATTGAAATTTATCCCCTCAATGCCCCAGGCCAGCATTCCGGCAGCATGGGCCGAGACCCCGCTGGGCGACTGGTTGCGCGGACCTAAGCCCTAGCCGGCGTACCGCTGGCGGAGCGGCAAGTAAACTGGGGTTTTTCAACGCCTTGCGAACCGCGCCATGACCGATAAAACCATTCCCCTTCTGCCCATCAACCGCCGCAGCGCCAATATCACCGAAGGCAAATCGCGCGCGCCCAACCGGTCGATGTACTACGCCATGGGCTACCAGGAGAGCGACTTCAAGAAACCCATGGTCGGCGTGGCCAACGGACACAGCACCATCACCCCTTGCAACAGCGGTTTGCAAAAACTGGCAGATGCGGCGATCGCCGGCATCGAAGAGGCCGGCGGCAATGCCCAGGTGTTTGGCACGCCCACCATCTCAGACGGTATGGCCATGGGCACCGAAGGCATGAAGTATTCCCTGGTCAGCCGCGAAG
>CANNEW010000199.1 GCA_947503685.1 Comamonadaceae bacterium
GCGGGGGTGTGGACTAAACTCCAACAAAATCAACCACTTCCAGCAAGTCGCTAGTGAAACACATTATAGGGGTCAAACCCGAAGCGCCCGCCGGGGTCCCGGCTAGCCCCGCCACACCGGCTGCGCAAAGACTGACGGTGAGCGAGGATGAGGCCGCTCAGCGGCTGGACAATTACCTGATGCGCCAGCTCAAAGGCGTGCCCAAGACGCATATTTACCGCATCATCCGCAGTGGCGAGGTGCGGGTGAACAAGGGGCGTGCAGGCGCCGACACCCGGGTGCAGGCTGGGGATGTGGTCCGACTGCCGCCGGTGCGGGTGTCTGAGCGGGCGCAGGACAAGGCCGCCACCATGGCCGCGCTATCGGCCCAAGCCGCTCCCAGCCGCAGCTTTACCGTTGTGCACGAAGACGACGCTTTTTTGGCGCTGGACAAACCCGCGGGCGTGGCGGTGCATGGCGGTTCGGGTGTGAGCTTTGGCGTCATCGAGCAGCTGCGCATGGCCAGGCCCCAAGCGCGTTTTTTGGAGTTGGTGCATCGCCTGGACCGGGAAACCAGCGGCATTTTGCTGGTCGCCAAAAAGCGCAGCGCGCTCAAAAACTTGCAGGAACAGTTCCGCCAGCGCCAAACCGGTAAAACCTATTTGGCGTTGGTGTTGGGCGATTGGCCCGCGCATAAAAAAGTCTTGGACAAGCCGCTGCATAAATACTTGTTGGAAAGTGCGGGTGTCACAGGCGAGGGCGAGCGCCGCGTCAAAGTCGTTGCGCATGACGACCCGGACGGAATGCCCTCGGTGACCTTGGTGAAGGTGCTGGCGCGCAGCGCGTCGGGCGCGGCGCAGCCTATGACTTTGTTGGCGGTGACCATCAAAACCGGCCGTACGCACCAGATTCGGGTGCACCTGGCTTCCGAAGGCTTACCGATTGCGGGGGACGATAAATACGGTAATTTCGAAGACAACAAAGCCTGGGCGCGCTGCGCGGTGCCGCTTAAGCGCATGTTTTTACATGCCTGGCGTTTGCAAATTGCCCACCCGGCCAGTGGCGAGGACCTGCACTTGCACGCGCCGCTGGCCGCTGAACTGCTGCCTTTTTTGCAAGCACGCCTGCCCGCTGCGCTTGCTACCATCGACGCCTTTGCCAATGCTGCCAAGCAGCCTGATGCCCTATGAATTCTGTTTCCAAGCGCCGTTTTGACCTGATCGCTTTCGATTGGGATGGCACCCTGTTTGACTCGACGGCCATCATCGTGCGCGCTATCCAGGGCGCGGTGCGCGATGTGGGTGGAAGCGTACCGAGCGACAAGGATGCAGCCTACGTGATCGGTTTAGGCCTGGGCCAGGCTTTGGCCCACGCGGCGCCGGATGTGCCAAAGGAGAAATACCCCTTGCTAGGTGAACGCTATAAACACCACTATGGTCGCGAGCAGGATCAGATCACCTTGTTCCCCGGGGTACTGGAGATGCTGGCCGAATTGAAAGCGCGCCAGTATTTTCTGACGGTGGCCACCGGCAAAAGCCGTTGGGGGCTGGACCAGGCTTTGGCGCATGTGGAACTAAAAGACCTGTTCCATGCCAGCCGGACCGCTGATGAAACGGCGGGCAAGCCGCATCCACGCATGCTGCATGAGCTGATGGCCGAAATGGGTGTGTCGCCCGAGCGCACTTTGATGGTGGGCGATACCACACACGACTTGCAACTGGCAGCCAATGCCGGCTGCGCCAGCGTGGGTGTGAACTACGGGGCCCATGACGCCAGCGCCTTGGCAGCACTCAAGCCCTTGTATATTGCCGACTCGGCCCAGAGCCTGCGCCGCTGGATGCTGGAAAACGCTTGACGTGCAGGCTGATCCCGCTGTGTCATTCTGCTGACCTGCAAGAAGGTGGCTTGGCGGTGCCCTTTGACGTGTTGTACCAAGGGCAAAGTTGCTGGGCGTTTGCCATCCGCTTCAGGGGAGAAGTGCACGCTTACCTGAATCGCTGCAGCCACGTTGCCATGGAAATGGACTTTCAGGCGAACCGTTTTTTTGATACCACCGGCCAGTGGTTGATTTGCGCCACCCATGGCGCGCTGTACGCACCCGATACCGGACGTTGTATAAATGGCCCCTGCCGTGGCGCCCTGGTCAAAATTGACCTCTTTGAGCAGGACGGCTTGGTAGGCTGGCATACTGGGCCTCAATTACTACCGCAAACTAATCTCCTATGACAGAGCCCGTTTTTACCGATCCCGCAGCGCCCAAGTCCACGCCAGCGGACGCTGTAGCGCAAGCGAACGATAGCCAGGCTGGCGCCGCCGGCTCAGCCTGGGAGCGTAGCTTTATCGAAAAGTGGATGCAAGACAGCCTGACCGAGCAGCGCGCTGCGCGGCGCTGGAAATACGGTATGCGCCTGGCCTGGCTTTTGTTTTTTGCCGCACTGATCTGGCTGGGTATGGACCGCACCGGCAGCATGCACAACGCCGACGTCACCCGTGCGCACACGGCGGTGGTGGAAATCAAGGGCGAGATTGCCTCGGGCGCCGACGCCAGTGCCGAGGCGGTGATTTCGTCTCTTCGCAGTGCGTTTGAGGACCCGGGCGCGCAAGCTGTAGTCTTGCTGATCAATTCGCCGGGCGGTAGCCCGGTACAGGCAGGCATCATAAATGACGAGATCCGACGTCTCAAGGCCTTGCACAAAAAGTCTGTGTATGTGGTGGTGGAAGAGACTTGTGCTTCTGCGGCTTATTACATTGCTGTTGCCGCCGACCAAATATTTGTGGACAAGGCCAGCGTGGTGGGCAGCATCGGCGTATTGATGGACGGTTTTGGTTTCACGGGCCTGATGGACAAGCTGGGCGTGGAGCGCCGCTTGATGACCGCAGGCCAGAACAAAGGTTTTCTCGATCCCTTTAGCCCGCAAACGGAAAAGCAAAAAGAATTCGCTCAGTCCATGCTGAACCAAATTCATCAGCAGTTCATTGGCGCTGTCAAAGCCGGACGCGGAGACCGATTGAAAGAGACGCCGGAAACCTTTAGCGGCTTGTTCTGGACGGGCGAACAGGCGGTAAATATGGGCTTGGCTGATCATTTGGGGAACCTCGATTACGTGGCCCGCGAAGTCGTCAAAGCGCCCGAAATCATCGATTACACCCGTCGCGAAAACGTGGCCGAGCGCTTAGTCAAGCGTTTTGGCGCGTCGATGGGCGAATCTATGGCCAGCGCTTTGCGCTACGCACCCGGCCTGCGCTAGGTACCAAGCCAGACTCGAGCGGCCTTTGGCCTTACGGGCCGATGGCGAACACCGCAGGGGTCTGGTTGTTCAGTGCCCAGCGTTCCCGCTTCCAGTCGGCCGGCGTGCCGCTGTAGTGGCGGCATTTTTCTAAAGTTAAACCCATAGAAGCCGCCAGGCGCGTTCCCGCTTGCAGGACCTCCAGCAGCGTGCGCAACAAGGCCTCGTTGCGGTAGGGTGTTTCAATAAAAATTTGGGTTTGCCCCGTCTTTAAGGCCAGCGCTTCCAGGGCCTTGATGCGCTGGGCGCGTAAGGCCGGTTCGCTGGGCACATAGCCCACAAACGCAAAGTTCTGCCCATTGAGGCCACTGGCCGCCAGCGCCAGCATCAGGGATACCGGGCCAATCAAGGGCTGCACTTCGATGCCCAGAGTATGGGCCGCGCGCACCACCGAGGCGCCTGGGTCGGCTATCGCTGGCATGCCCGCTTCGCTCAGCAAACCCATATCCAGACCCTGCAAAGCCGGCGCGAGCAAGCTACGCGCATCAAAGCCGGTATCGCCTTTTTTGTGGACCTCGCGCGGTAGTTCCTGTAATTGCTGCTCCTGGATACTGGCGCATAGCGGGCTGACTTCGCCTATGCGTTTGAGAAAGGCGCGTGCGGATTTGGCATTTTCGCAGACCCAGTGCTGCAGCGCTGCGGCGCGTACGATGGTCGCTTGTGGCAGCACCTCGTCCAATGGCCCCTGGCTGTCGCAGCCAAAATCTAAAGGCGTGGGGACCAGGTACAGCGTGCCCATGCGCTTTTGACTGTGCGGACTGGCAGCCGGCTTCACAAATGCCCTAACACCGGTAGGCCTGCGCGGCCGAGGATGGCGCTCAGGCGTATCAAGGGCAGGCCAATGAGCGCCGTAGGGTCGTCGTTGTCGATGCTGTGCATCAATGCAATACCCAAACCCTCGCTTTTGACACTGCCGGCGCAGTCATACGGCTCCTCGGCACGCAGGTAAAAATCGAATTGCGCGTCCGATACCTCGCGGTAGACCACTCGCACCGGCACCAGCACCTCTTCGCAAAATCCGCTTTCCCTGCACAGCACCGCCATGGCAGTTTGGAACACCACGGTCTGGCCGCGCATGGCGCGCAACTGGCAGAGTGCCTTTTCGTAATTGCCCGGCTTACCCAGGGCCTGGCCGTGCAAGTCGGCCACCTGGTCGCAGCCTATGACCACTGCATGGGGCGCTGCTGCGGCCACTGCGCTTGCCTTGGCCAGTGCCAGGCGGCTGGCCAGTGCCACAGGGGGTTCGCCGGCCATTGGCGTTTCATCTACGCCGGGTGCCTGCACTGAAAAGGGCAGTTGCAGGCGCTGCAGCAGGGTTTGGCGATAGCGCGAGGTGGAGGCCAGAATCAGGGCGCGGTGGGCGGAGCTTTGCATGCCCTGATTCTCTTACACTGCGGCCATGCTTACCTCTAGCGCTCATCGCAAACTATCCATTACAGCCCTCGCGCTGGAGGCGGTGCCGCTGCAAGGCCAGTGTCCTTTGGCGCAATTGCCCCGCCTGGCAGACGAAGCAGTGCAGGGGCTGGCCGATGGCATGGTGTATTTCCAGGCGCTAGGCAGTATGCGTGAGGACGCTGCGGGCAAGTCGGTGCCGTGGTTGCAGTTGCAAGGGCATGTCGATATCGAATTGGTGTGTCAGCGCTGCCTGGAGCCGGTAAGCACGCGGGTTCAATTTGACCGTGAATTTCGCTTTGTCGAATCCGAGGAGGCGGCCCTGGCGCAGGACGAGGACTCGCAGGAGGATTTGCTGGTCATTTCCCCCCAGTTTGACCTGCTCGAACTGGTCGAAGACGAACTGCTGATGGCCTTACCCGTGTCGCCCAAGCATGAAAAATGTCCTGGCGATCTGAAGCTGTCAACGGCAGACGCCGATTTTGAAGCTGGGGCCGAGCGCCCCAACCCCTTTGCCAAGCTGGCGCAGCTCAAGACGCCCCAAAGCTAAGCACTCGAACACATGCTGCCAGACGCTATAATGGAGGGCTTGGGTGTAAACAGTGCCTTTTGCACCATTCGATTAACCGACGGCGCTGCCTCGCCTGCAGCCGATTTGACCAGGAGCCAACCATGGCAGT
>CANNEW010000200.1 GCA_947503685.1 Comamonadaceae bacterium
GTGGAGAGCAGGTGAATCAGCTCGCCGTGCTGGTTGAGTTGCGGATTGCGCCGGTGCAACATGGCTTATTTTTCTTTCACATCAAAGCTAAAGGCGCCCGCCGCATCGCGGGCCAGGGCCAGCGACTGGCCGGCATCAAGCGAGACGCGCGCCGCGGCAAAGTCGGCCTGGATGGGCAATTCGCGCCCGCCACGATCTACCAGCACTGCCAGGCGCACGCTGGCCGGGCGGCCATAGTCAAACAATTCATTGGTGATGGCGCGTATGGTGCGCCCGGTGTAGAGCACATCGTCCAATACCACCAAATGCGCGTCTTTGATTTCAAAGGGCAACTGTGTTTTGCCGCTGGCCGCTAAGCCACGCTTGGCAAAGTCGTCGCGGTGCATCGCCGACGAAATCGTGCCAAAGGCGCCGGCAAGACCTAAGTCTTTGTGCAAACGCTCGGCCAGCCAGGCGCCGCCCGAAGTGATGCCGACCAAACGGCTATCAGCTTGGCACAGCAAGCGCACGCCGCGCAGCAGCTCCAGGTACAGGGCTTCGGCATTGAGAACCAGGGTCATGGCGACAAGCTCCGCAAAAACTGCTCCAGGATGATGCAGGCCGAAGCCGCATCGGCATCTTTGGCGCCGCCGGCCAGGGCTTCGGTCGTGCTGTAACGCTCGTCCACCTCAAACACCGGCAGGCCGAAGCGGCCCTGCAACTGGCGTCCAAACTTTTGCGCGCGCAGCGTATTGTCGTGGGGCGCGCCGTCCGGGTGGTAAGGCACGCCTACCACCAAGGCCTGTGGCTCCCATTCCTTCAGACGCAGGGCGATTTGGGCAAAGCGCGCATCGCCTGCAACGCTGATGGTGGCTTGCGGCTGCGCTCCGCCCAGCAGGCGGCTGCCCACTGCCACGCCGGTGCGCCGGGTGCCGAAATCAAAAGCCATAAAGCGCTGCAAATCCGCCGGCACCGCCTTGGCCTGTATGGGCGGCAGCACCGCGGCGGGCGCGGGCATGGCCAGCGCGTTCATGCGTGACCCGCCTGCGGGGCGATCATCCAGGCCTTCAAACCCAGCAAGTCCAACGCGCGCTCGTAGCGCTGGTTGACCGGGGTATCGAAAATAATGCTTTTCTCGGCATCCACCGTGAGCCAGCTGTTGCGCATCAGTTCGCTCTCCAACTGGCCTTCGCCCCAGGACGCATAGCCCAAGGAGACCAGCACTTTGCTTGGGCCCTGCCCACCGGCCAGGGCTTCCAGCACGTCGCGCGAGGTCGTCATGGCCAGGCCGCCGGGGATGACCATGCTGGAGGCATAACTGGCGCCGGGCGAACTATCGAAGGCGCCGGACGAAGCCTCGTGCAGCACAAAACCGCGCTGTTCGTGCAGTGGGCCGCCTTGCAGTACCACCTGATCGGCCAGATCGGCGCGCTGCAGAGACAAATCGACTTTGCCAAACAAATCGGCCAAATTGATTTCAGAGGGCTTGTTGATGATCAGCCCCAACGCGCCGCGCGGGCTGTGGTCGCATAAATAGACCACGCTTTTGGAGAAAAGTCCGTCCTCCAAGCCTGGCATCGCAATCAAAAAATGGTGCGTGAGGTTGGTGGATGCAAAATCGCTGGACATCAAACTATTTTAGCGACAGGCATGCAAAGCACTTATTCCTCCGGCCTGGTCTGGCTGCGCCGCGATTTACGCCTGACGGACAACGCCAGCTTGGCCGCAGCCCTGCAATCCTGCGCGCAAGTGCATTGCGTTTTTATTCTGGATCGCGCCATTTTGGATCGCTTGCCGCGCGCCGACCGCCGGGTGGAGTTCATCCGCGAATCGCTGGCCGCGCTAGATGCGCAAGTGCGCGCCCTGGGCACGCAGGCGCACGCCGGCCTGATCGTGCGCCATGGCTGGGCCGAGGAAGACATCCCAGCGCTGGCGCAGGCGCTGGGGGTGGATGCCGTGTTTTGCGCGCGCGATTACGAGCCTCAGGCGATCGCCCGCGACGCCCAGGTGCAAAGCGCGCTGGCACGCCTACGCAAAGCCTGGATCAGCGTGAAAGACCATGTGGTGTTTGAGCAGCGCGAAATCCTGACCCAAACCGGCAAGCCCTATGGCGTGTTCACGCCCTACCTGCGTGCCTGGCAAGCGCGCCTGGCTGACCGTCCGCTTGCCAGCCATGATTGCAGCGCTTTAGCGAAAAAGCTGGCCAGCCGCCCGGCGGCTTATCGGCAGGGCGTCCCCACTTTGGCCGACATTGGGTTTGTGCCTACCAATTTGTCTGCCCTGGGCATTGCAGCGGGAGAAGCCGGTGCCCAGGCCCTGTTGGCTGACTTTGCGCCGCGCATGGGCGCCTATGAAGACACGCGTAATTTCCCCGCAGTCAAAGGCCCGAGCTACCTGAGCGTGCATTTGCGATTTGGCACGGTGTCGATCCGCCAGTTGGTCAATCTGGCACTGGGGCCGCAAGGGGCGGGTGACCCGGGCGCACGGGTCTGGCTGGCCGAGTTGGTCTGGCGCGATTTTTATTTTCAGGTGCTGTCCAATTTTCCCCATGTGGCGGGCAAGGGCTTCAAGCCCGCTTACGACGCCATTGTCTGGGAGCAAGGTGCGCTGGCCCAAGACCGCTTTGCCGCCTGGTGCGAGGCGCGCACCGGCTA
This sequence comes from Comamonadaceae bacterium, assembly GCA_947503685.1. Lineage (GTDB taxonomy): Bacteria > Pseudomonadota > Gammaproteobacteria > Burkholderiales > Burkholderiaceae_C > Allorhodoferax. The sequence goes on from CANNEW010000200.1 coordinate 2,634, forward strand.
CCCGCTGGTGGACGCGGCCATGGCCCAGCTCAATCAGAGCGGCTATATGCACAACCGCCTGCGCATGGTCGCGGGCAGCCTTTTGGTCAAGCACCTGGGCATCGACTGGCGCTGGGGCGAGCGCTATTTCGCCGAGCAGCTCAATGATTTTGACCTTTCGGCCAACAATGGCGGCTGGCAATGGGTCAGCTCCAGCGGCTGCGACGCCCAGCCTTATTTCCGCATCTTTAACCCCATCAGCCAAAGCGAAAAATTCGATGCAGCGGGCAAATTCATACGCCGCTATGTGCCGGCGCTGGCCGGTTTGGATGCCAAGCACATCCACGCGCCCTGGCTGGCACCGGCCTTGGTGCTGCAGGCTGCCGGCGTAGCGCTTGGAGTGAACTACCCGCATCCGGTAGTGGACCATGCTGCGGCAAGGGCCGCCACGCTGGCGCGCTATGCGGTCGTCAAAAGCCGGGAAGTGCCGGTCTGAAAGGCCGCTGCGGTCATCTGCACCGACCCGTTGCTGGCATATCCCAGCTCAGATCTGCACCATCTCAAAGTCTTCTTTACGGGCGCCGCACTCGGGGCAGGTCCAGTTCATGGGCACATCAGCCCATAAAGTGCCTGCCGCAATACCGTCATCCGGGGCGCCCAGAACTTCGTCATAAATCCAGCCGCAAATCAGGCACATCCAGGTTTTGGTATCGGTCACAGCGTATTTACCTTGAGAATAGAATCCAGCGATTGTAAATAGCGCCTTGCGGCGGCCCGCCGGGCGCTGTTGAAATCCTTGATTGCGGCGCCCTATCTACCTGTTGCGACCATGAAGAACCCAAAAAAAGACACGGCAGGCCCCGCCCCCATCACCGTGCTGGACGACGACGGTCCGGCCGACGGCCCAGTGGCCAGCGTGATGGTTTTCAATGCCAACGACCCCAGCGGCGCCGGTGGCTTGACGGCGGACTGCCTGGCTATGGCCTCGGTAGGCGTGCACCCTATGCCAGTGATGACCGGGGCCTACGCCCGCGACACCAGTGAAATCGCCGACCACTTCCCCCTTGACGACGACGCCCTGCTGGCGCAGGCACGCACCATCTTGGAAGATGTCGCGCCTGACGTGTTCAAAGTCGGCTTTGTCGGCAGCCCGGAGAACCTGAGCGCGGTGGCCGCTGTCGTATCGGACTATGCGGATGTGCCGGTGGTGACCTATATGCCCGATCTGTCCTGGTGGCACGAGGACCAGATTGACCAGTACCTGGATGCCTGCGCCGACATGCTGCTGCCGCAAACCACGGTGCTGGTGGGCAGCTACGGCACCTTGGCGCGCTGGCTGCTGCCCGATTGGGACGCGCCGCGTGCGCCCGACGCGCGCGACATTGCCAAAGCCGCGCAGGAGCTGGGCGTGCCCTACACCCTGGTCACCGGCATCCCCTTGCCCGAGCAATTTATCGACAATGCCTTGTGCAGCGCCAGCGCGATCATGTGCAGCGAAAAATTTGAGCGGCTGGAAGCGACTTTTGTGGGCACAGGCGACACTTTGTCAGCGGCCTTGGCGGCGCTGATCGCCGTGGGCACCGAGCTGGCCGAGGCGGTGACCGAGGCGCTGAGCTACCTGGACCGTAGCCTGGAGGCCGGATTGCGCCCCGGCATGGGCCATGTGCAGCCCGACCGCCTGTTTTGGGCGCATGATGAGCCCGATAACGAACTGCTGCACGATAGCGACGATCCCGACCAACCCTTTCTTTTTGACTTCCCTCCCAATGAAACCCGCCACTGACCGTAACCTCGAACTTTTTCAACGCGCCGCCGCTGTCATCCCCGGTGGCGTCAACTCGCCAGTGCGGGCTTTCAAAGCCGTGGGCGGCACGCCCCGCTTTGTGACCCGCGCGCAGGGCGCTTATTTTTGGGATGCCAACGGCCAGCGCTATATCGACTACATCGGCTCCTGGGGCCCAATGATTCTGGGCCACGGGCATCCGGCAGTGGTCGAGGCGGTGCAAAAAGCGCTGCTCGAAGGTTTCTCCTTTGGCGCGCCCACCGAACGCGAGGTGGAGTTGGCCGAAGAAATTTTGCGCCACGTGCCCAGCATGGACATGGTGCGCCTGGTCAGCTCAGGCACCGAGGCAGCTATGACCGCGATCCGCCTGGCGCGCGGCGCCACCGGGCGCAGCAAATTTATCAAGTTTGAGGGCTGCTACCACGGCCACGCCGATGCTTTGCTGGTCAAAGCCGGCTCCGGTCTGGCCACGCTGGGCAACCCGACCAGCGCCGGTGTACCACCGGAAGTAGTGCAGCACACGCTGGTTCTGGAATACAACAACTTGGAGCAACTCGAAGAAGCCTTTGCCTTGCACGGCAAAGACCTGGCCTGCCTGATGATCGAGCCGATTGCCGGGAATATGAATTTCGTGCGCGCCTCGGTGCCCTTCGTCAAACGCGCCCGCGAGCTCTGTACCCAATACGGTGCGTTGCTGGTGTTTGACGAAGTGATGAGCGGCTTGCGCGTGGCCCTGGGCAGCGCCCAAAGCGTGTATGCCAAAGCACTGCCCGGTTTTGCGCCGGACATTACGGTGCTGGGCAAGGTGATTGGCGGTGGCATGCCCTTGGCCGCATTTGGCGGCAAGCGCGCCGTGATGGAACAAATGGCACCCTTAGGGGCGGTGTACCAGGCCGGCACTTTGTCGGGTAACCCGATCG
>CANNEW010000201.1 GCA_947503685.1 Comamonadaceae bacterium
GTCAAACAGGCACAACTCCACTGCTTGCGCATGGGGTGACGCCAAGGCGAATTGGACGCCGCCACTTACCACGGTTGCGCCTAGTAGTGGTGCCCCAGACAGGTGCTGCAAGGTGGCGCCCTTCACCTCTGCCTCACGCGGGTTCCAGCACCAGGCAAGACAGCGGTGGCAGCTGCAGAACCAGCGATTGTTCGTGCCCGTGCGCCCACTGTGTATCCGCATACAGGCTGCCGCTGCCGATACCGCTGCCGCCGTAAACGGTCGCATCGGTGTTGAGCACTTCACGCCACGCGCCACCCTGTGGCACACCTAGCCGGTAGGCGGCACGCGGCAAAGGCGTGAAATTGCAGACCACCACCGCGCACTGGCCGCTGCGCGACCATCGGGTAAAGGCCAATACCGATTGGGCGTGGTCTTCGTGGGCGATCCAGCTGAACCCCCCGGAATCTACATCCTGCTCGTGCAAGGCGGGCAAGTCGCGGTAGGCGCGGTTGAGATCACGCACCAGGCGCTGCACACCGGCGTGGCCGGGCTGGTCCTGCACATGCCAGGGCAGGCTTTCGCCATCAGCCCATTCAGTGGGCTGGGCGAACTCCCCCCCCATGAACAGTAGCTTTTTACCCGGATAGGCCCACATCAGGCCGTACAGCGCGCGCAAATTGGCCAATTGCTGCCAGGGGTCGCCCGCCATCTTGCCCAGCAGTGAACGTTTGCCGTGCACGACTTCGTCGTGCGAGAGCGGCAGCACAAAGTTTTCGCTAAACGCGTACATCAGCCCAAAAGTCAGCAAATTCTGGTGGTGGTGGCGGTAGACGGGGTCGAGCTGAAAGTAGTCGAGCGCATCGTGCATCCAGCCCATATTCCACTTGAAGTGAAAGCCCAGACCGCCCCCAGCCAGGTCGGGCGCCGGAGGGCGGCTCACGCCGGGGAAGGCCGTGGACTCCTCGGCAATCATCAGCGTACCTGGCCGCTCTACACCGACTTGGTGGTTGAGGCGGCGCAGGAAATCCATGGCCTCCAGGTTTTCGCGCCCGCCATGGGCGTTGGGTATCCACTGGCCGGGCGCCCGGCTGTAATCGCGGTAAAGCATAGACGCGACGGCATCGACACGCAGGCCGTCAATGCCAAAGCGCTCCAGCCAGTACAAGGCGTTGCCGATTAAAAAATTACGCACTTCGGTACGGCCGAAGTTGTAGATGAGCGTATTCCAGTCTTGATGAAAACCTTCCTTGGGGTCGGCGTATTCGTAGAGATGCGTACCGTCAAAAGTTGCCAAGCCGTGCGCGTCGCTGGGGAAGTGCGCGGGCACCCAATCCAGAATCACACCCAAGCCGGCGGCATGGGCTGCGTCCACAAAATACTGAAAATCCTCCGGACTGCCAAAGCGCGCCGTGGGCGAGAACATGCCCAGCGGCTGGTAGCCCCAGGACGCGTCCAGGGGATGCTCACTGACCGGCATCAACTCCAGATGCGTAAAGCCCAGGTCGCGGGCATACGGCACCAGCGTGTCGGCGAGTTCGCGGTAGTTCAGCCAGCGCCAGCCGTCCGCTTTGCGCCAGGAACCCAGGTGCACTTCATACATCGACAAGGGCGCGTTCAGCGCGTTGGCTGCGACGCGCGACGGCTGCATCGCGCGCCGGGGTGGGAGCCCGGACACCACGCTGGCCGTGGCCGGCCGCAATTGGGTTTGAAAGGCATAGGGGTCCGCTTTGAGGGTGACCAGATCATGGGCGCCCAGAATTTCAAACTGGTAAATGTCACCGCGCACCACCTGGGGCAGAAAGATTTCCCACACCCCGCAGCCGTGGCGCAAACGCATGGGGTGACGCCGCCCGTCCCACTGGTTGAAACTGCCGACCACCGACACCCGCTTGGCATTGGGCGCCCAGACCGCAAAGCGCGTTCCCGGCACGCCGGCGCGCATTTCAGGGTGCGCGCCCAGGCATTCGTAAGGCCGCTGGTGCGAGCCTTCGGCGAGCAACCAAATGTCCGCATCTGAAAGGATCTTAGGGAAAGCGTAGGGGTCGTCCAGCAGCGTGGTGTCGGCGGTGTTGCCTGCCCCCGGCTGCCAGTGCACCCGCAACTGGTAGTCAAAGGGCACGCTGCGAGCCGTCAGTGCACTGCTAAACACATCGCTGCTACCCAGCCGCTGCAGGCTACCCGCCAAGCGCTGTGTGTTGCGCTCCACCACATCAACCGCGCGGGCATGGGGCAGCATGGCGCTAACCCACAAACGCCCGGCCTGCAGGCGCATACCCAGGGCGCTAAACGGGTCGGCGTGCCGGGCTGCCATCAGGGCAGATACATCGTGGTCGTTGAGCATCGTAGGTGAGGATCAGCGCGCCAGACCGAAGTAAGCGCCCCAGGGCTGCAGCGCCACATAGCCTTCGATCAGCAAAGCCCCCTTTACGCCGCTACCCGGCAGCGCCTGCGTGCCATAGTGCTCAGGGGGCAGCGGCCAGTCCACCGCCGAATCGCTGAAATTGAAGACACACAGCACGCACTGCCCAGCCTGGCTGCGCTCGAAGGCCAGCACCTGCGGGTGCAGGGGCAGCAGCCGCATATCGCCATGCACCAGCACCGGATGCTGCGCACGCCAGTGGATCAGGCCGGTATAGAAATTGAGCAAGCTGTGCGGATCGCCGCGCTGCGCGTCGACCGCCAGCGCGAGGTGCTCTGGCGGCAGCGGCAGCCAGGGCTCGTGGCTGCTGAAGCCACCCTGCACCTGCTGCGCTTCCCAGGGCATGGGGGTGCGGCAGCCGTCACGGCCCTTGAACTCGGGCCACATGGCTTTGCCATAGGGGTCTTGCAATTGCTCGAACGGGATGTCCGCCTCCGTGAGGCCCAGCTCGTCGCCTTGGTAAATACAGGGGCTGCCGCGCAAGCCCATCTGAAAGGCCGCTGCGAGGCGCAACAGTCGCGCATCGGGCTCTGCCCCGCCCCATCGCGTGGCCACCCGCACCACATCATGGTTAGACAAAGCCCAGCAGGGCCAGCCGTCGCCCACGGTGGCCATGAATTTCTCCAAAAGCCCGTGCAAAAACGTGGCGCTGTGGTTGGGCGCGAACAAGTCAAAGGAATAGGCCATGTGCAGCTTGTCGCCGCCTTGGGTGTATTCGGCGATGCGGGCCAGGCTGTCGTCGTCGCCGATTTCGCCGACCATGGTGCTGCCGGGGTAGCGGTCTAACAGGGCCCGCAGCTCCTTCAAAAATCCGATGTTCTCGGGCCGGCTTTTGTCGTACACATGGTGCTGGCGGCTGTAGGGGTTGACTGGGTCGACCGAGGCGTCGTTGGGGTCGGGCTGGCCGCGCCCCGGGTTGTTGCGCAGCGCCTGGTCGTGAAAGTAAAAATTCGCGGTGTCAAGGCGATAGCCGTCCACCCCGAGTTCGAGCCAGAAGCGCACGTCGTCGAGGATGGCTGCGCGCACCTGCGGGTTGTGGAAATTGAGGTCGGGCTGCGAGACCAAAAAGTTGTGCAGGTAGTACTGCAAGCGCCGGGTGTCCCACTGCCAGGCGCTGCCGCCAAAGATGGAGAGCCAGTTGTTGGGCGGCGTGCCGTCGTCGCGTGCGTCCGCCCACACATACCAGTCTGCGCGGGGATTGTCATGGCTGGCACGGCTTTCAACAAACCAGGGGTGTTGATCCGATGTGTGCGAAAGCACCTGATCGATCATCACCTTGAGCCCCAGCTTGTGGGCGTGGCCTACCAGATCGCGAAAGTCGTCCAGTGTGCCGAACAGCGGGTCGATGTTGCGGTAGTCGCTGACGTCATAGCCGAAGTCTTTCATCGGACTTTTGAACACCGGCGACAGCCACATCGCGTCTGCGCCTAGGGCTGCAATATGGGCTAAGCGTTGCGTGATACCGGGCAGATCGCCTACCCCGTCGCCGTTGCTGTCCTGGAAGGAACGTGGGTAGATTTGGTAGATGATGCCGCCGCGCCACCAATCCGTTTTTTCAACCCGCGCTGCGGACGCTTGTGTCATGAATGCTGCGGCTCCAAGAGGACAACCGGCCCTGCACCGGTGGCTGAGAGCATTGTAGGCGGGGCGACCGTTTAAGCGACTGCAGTCCAGTGGATTAGGCGCACGCTGCGCCCAACGCGCAGGCTTCGATGGCAGGGTGCGCTTTTTTAGCCCCCCGACTCCAGCGTGTGCCGCGCGTGCGTATCCTGCTTGAGCGCCTGCACCAGTTGCGGTAGTGCCAGCGCCAATTGCGCCTTGAGCGTGAAGGGCGGGTTAATCAGAAAAACGCCGCTCGCGGGCAGGCCCGGGCGCACGGTTTCGCCGGCATCGTCTTGCAGTAGTTTGCTGGATTTGACGCTGAGCGTGATGTCCAGCCAGCTCTTGCCGGCTTTGTTGGCCAGCGTGCGCAGTTTGCGCGGCAGGTCATGCGCTTCTGGGCGCGGGATGATGGGGTACCAGACCATGTAATTGCCGGTGGCAAAGCGCGTCAAGGCATCGGCCACCATGGCCGCTGTGCGGCCGTAGTCGCTTTTGATTTCATAACTCGGGTCGCACAGCAACAGGGCACGGCGCGAAGGCGGCGGCAGGAATTTTTTCACCGCTTCAAAACCGTCTTCGCGCGTAATCGCCACTTGCCGCCCGGCCTCCAGTTGCGCGATATTGGCGGTCAAGGTTTTGCTGTCGGTGGGGTGCAGCTCAAACAGTTTGAGTTTGTCGCGCCCGCGCAGCGGCTGCTGGCAGATAAAGGGCGAGCCTGGATAAACCTTCCATTGGCCTGCTGCATTAAATCCGGCCACCATATCCAGATAGTCTTGCACCAGCGGGGCCCAGGGCTGCGCTGGGCTGGTCTGGGCCAGTTTTGAAAACCCCTGGCTGGCCTCGGCACTGGTTTGGGCATAGTCGCCGTCCAGTCGGTACAAGCCGGCTCCGGCATGCGTGTCCAGTACAGTAAACGGGGTTTCTTTAAGCGTCATGTGCTTGAGCAGCGCCAGCAAAACCATGTGTTTGAGCACGTCGGCATGGTTGCCCGCGTGAAAAGCGTGTCGGTAACTGAACATGGCGGCTATGGTAACCGCCGCGTGTCGAAGCAATCGGTCTTGGCTGGACAATCGCTGTTTTGGCTCCGACCTGTTTTCGTGGATATTTTTTCAAGCAACACTTCTTTGGCGACGGCCTGCGCGCAATTGCTGCAGCATCCGCAGTTTGCGCAGGCTTTGGTCTTATCGCTGTGCAGTGGCGTGGCGGCGACCCTGCTCGCGCTGGCTGCAAGCGCCTGCATACTTTCCACGGGGCTGGGACGGCGCGCACCGCGCGAGCATGCAGCGTTTTTGCC
>CANNEW010000202.1 GCA_947503685.1 Comamonadaceae bacterium
CGCCAAGTGCGCGCCGCGCTGGGGCCGCACTATCCCATCATTGGTGTGGGCGGCATCCTCTGCGCGCAAGACGCCTTGGACAAACGCCAAGCCGGCGCGGACCTGGTGCAAATTTACACCGGCCTGATTTACCAAGGCCCGGCACTGGTGAAAGACGTGGCGCTGGCCTTGGCCAGAGCATGCTAGGCGCTTAGCGCTTTGCGCAAACTAAGGCGGTGGCTTTAAAAAGCATAAAACGGCCCCGTAGCGGTGCTTGCGCCCACACCCGTAGTGGCCATGCCGTCAATGCCAATGACTACGGTTTTGCCGTAGAAAAATGGCAGGCCCAAGTCTAAAAGGCCCTGGGCGTTCAGGGTTCCGCCCAAGGTCGGCAGCGCAGTATTGCCTTTTTGAAACAAAGCTGCGGCATTGGTGATGGTGAAACTCTTCCTAGGCTGCCCAGCCCCTGCGCTGCCAAGCGCCACACTAAAAACCACGTCCGTAAGGGGGCAATAAAAGCCGCTGTCATTGGGGTATCCGCAATTAGGCAAATTGGAGTCGAAAAAAATGCCGTTGGAGCCGGTGTCCAAAAAGGTACTCGAAAAACTGCCCCCTGCCAATGTGCTGTTGCTGCTCAGGGCACCCATGAGATAGCCCTGACTGGTAGTCGCCAACACCTGCAAGGTGGGGAATTGGTTATTGCTTCGCGTTCCCAGCCCGAAAACCATTTTCCCGGTGGCGGTGGCGGCACCCGAGCTAGGCACGCTGTTCATTTGGATGGCAAGGCCATTGTTGTCCGTGGGAAAACGCGCCACCACCTGTTGTAGTTGCTTGTCGGTCGCTAAGGTGGTACCCGCGACGCTGGTACAAGCGGCGTTGGTGCAGCTGAAATATCTACCGTTTTGCGCGCCGCGCCGCCCTTGCACTGCGCAGGCGCTGCCGCAGTCCTGTTTGCTTAGGCCCAGGCCCAATATCCCCTTGGCACCCAGGTCGGTGGGGCTAATGATGGGATCACCGGAGGCCGAGCATTGGCTTTGAAATCGGTCATAGTCGGAGTGGCCGACCAATTGGACCGTGGTATCGGCTGCCGTCAATCCGCCAAGCTTCACATCGGCCAGCGCCAGCGGGCCCCAGGCAAAAGAGCCATCCAAAAAATTGGCGCACCCTAGCAGCACGTTCCCGGTCGTGGTTTTGGCGGCGCTCAGTTGCAATTGCGTCGGCACCTCACTGGCCAGCAGCCGCAATCCCACCGAGCCGGTATCCGCCAGCACATGGTCTATGGTTGTGCACAGCGTTGCGCTACCCGGCTTGCAAATCGTCACGCTGGTGTACAGCCGGTTCACCCCGTTGCCGTCGGGTCCGCCATCGACCAGAAGGTCGACAACGTTCACACCGTTAACAAACAGCACTTCCGGTTGTGGAGCGGATGTCCCGCCACCACAGGCCACCAGTGCCGATGCAAGCGCGACAAGCATGAAAAACCGCTTCATAAGGCCCGCACTATTTCAACAGCGCCTGCACATCAACACCAGGCGGAAGCAGCGCCGTTAGATACGCGTAGCCCTGAAACGCACCCATGACACCGGTGGAGACCAGCACCAAGCCGCCCGATTGCACCGAGACGGGCCCGCCGCGCTTGCCCGCTTGCCTGGCCGCTTGCACCGAGGCCTTAAATACCGGCAAGTAAGGCCCCAGCAGCATGCCCATATCAGGCAGGTCCGGGCCGCTCCAGCGCAGGGCGAAAACCTGGCCGCTGGCATCCACAAATTCTTGAAGCACGGTTGCGTTATTGAGCTCCAGCGCAAAAACCCGATAGCCTCCCTGCGCCATTACTACAGGCTGATAGCGCGCGACCCTTGCATCGACCGCAGCCGAAGCACCAGCGGCAAACGGCGCCTCGCCCAGCGCCGCGCTGGCAAGGACTGGCGTTGCACAAACCAGAGCCAAGATTCGAAATCGCCACGCTTTAAGCTGCATCGTCCACAAGGTTTTGAAAACAAAACCATAGGCTACCACGGCCTGCGCCATGCTGCGCAAAGGGCGGGCAGGCCAGAGGTAAGCCGCCAGGGCTGGCTGTCACCTTGGCGAGTTTGCGCGCCCATGGCCTGTCGTATGCTATCGGGGAATCCCCCAACCCTAACCGTATTTACCCGCCCACATGACTGCTCCTGCCCGCTACCTCCCGCCCGTACTCCAAAAATTGCGCTTCCCGGTGATTGGCTCGCCGCTGTTCATCATCAGCAACCCCAAACTGGTAATCGCCCAGTGCAAGGCCGGCGTGGTGGGCTCCATGCCCGCCCTGAACGCACGCCCTGCCGCCCAGCTAGATGAGTGGCTGGCCGAAATTAGCGAGGCGCTGGCCGCCCACGACAAGGCCCACCCAGAGTCGCCCGCTGCGCCTTATGCCATCAACCAGATCGTGCACAAAAGCAATGACCGCTTGGACCACGATATGCAGGTCTGCGAAAAATACAAAGTGCCTATCGTCATTACCAGCCTGGGCGCTCGCGAGGACGTCAACCGCGCGGTACAGGCCTGGGGCGGCGTGGTGCTGCATGATGTGATTAACAACGTGTTTGCCCACAAGGCCATCGAAAAAGGCGCCGATGGCCTGATACCCGTCGCCGCTGGTGCCGGTGGCCACGCCAGCGTAAAAAGCCCGTTTGCCATGGTGGCGGAAATCCGCCAGTGGTTTGGTGGCCCTATCGCATTGTCCGGGGCTATTTCCTCGGGCGGCGCCATTTTGGCGGCCCAGGCCATGGGCGCGGACCTGGCCTATATCGGCTCTGCCTTTATTGCGACCGAAGAAGCACGCGCCGTCGATGGGTATAAGCAGATGATTACCGAGTCCAATTCGGACGATATTGTGTACAGCAACTTCTACACCGGCATCCACGGCAATTACCTCAAAGGCAGCATCCGCAACGCCGGCATGGACCCCGACCATTTGCCTGAGAGCGACCCCAGCAAAATGAACTTCGCCAGCGGTGAAGGCGCTAATGCCGCAAAGGCGTGGAAAGACATCTGGGGCTGTGGCCAGGGCATAGGCGCGATCCGCGAAGTGATGCCCGCTGGTGAAATGGTGGCACGTTTTAAGCGCGAATACCAAGAGGCCAAAGCCGCCTTGCTAGCGGCCTGAGCGCGGCCGTCGCTGCCCGTAGCGCCAGCACGAAGAAGTCACTGAACCGAGTCCAAGGAAGACCATGAGCCAAGATTTACTGGAACACATTGAAGACGGCATCGCCACCCTAACCATGAACCGGCCCGAGGCGCGCAACGCCATGACACGGCCCATGCTGATTGACCTAGAGCGCAGCCTGGCCCGACTGGCCGCCGACCGCAGTGTGCGCCTGGTGGTGCTAACAGGCACGGGCGATGCGTTTTGTGCCGGGGGCGATGTCAAAGGCTTTGCCAAAAGCGCAGCCGATGGTGTAGAAACCGTCAGTTTTGAAGAGCGCACCCAGGGCCTGCGCATGATCATGGAGTCCGCCCGCTGGCTGCATGAAATGCCCAAGCCTACGCTGGCCGTCATCCCTGGCCCCGCAGCCGGCGCGGGCCTGTCCCTGGCACTGGCCTGCGATATGCGTATTGCCTCCAGCAATGCCAAATTCACCACCGCCTTTTCCAAAATCGGGCTTTCTGGCGACTTTGGCGGCAGCTACTTTCTCAACTACTTGGTGGGCGCGGCCAAAGCGCGCGAGATGTATTTCACTGCCCAGGTCGTGCAAAGCGAAGAAGCCCTGCGTATCGGCCTGGTCAACCGGGTGGTAGCCCCAGACCAACTGGGCCAAGCCGCCCAAGCCTGGGCCGGCGAACTAGCCGCGCTGCCCACCGTGGCCGTCGGGTATATGAAGCAAAACCTCAACACCGCGCTGCGCGGATCGCTCGGTGATGTGCTGGACTTTGAAGCGCCCAACATGATCCGCACTTTTGAAACCCAGGACCACAAAGGCGCGGCCCAGGCGTTTGTGGAAAAGCGCCCGCCGCAATTTAAGGGATGCTAAATGAGCGACAACACGCAATATCTCCCCCCCAAAGTCTGGACTTGGGATAAGAGCAGCGGCGGCAAGTTCGCGCATATCAACCGGCCTATCGCCGGTGCCACACACGACAAAACATTGCCCGTGGGCAAGCATCCCTTGCAACTCTATTCACTGGGTACGCCCAATGGCATCAAAGTCACCGTCATGCTCGAGGAGCTGCTCGCGCTGGGTCATAGCGGCGCCGAATACGATGCCTGGTTGATCAATATCCAGGAGGGCCAACAGTTCGGTAGCGATTTTGTCGCCATCAACCCTAATTCCAAGATTCCGGCCCTGCTGGACCGCAGCGGCCCTGAGCCGGTGCGGGTGTTTGAGTCCGCGGCCATCTTGTGGTACCTGGCGCAGAAATTTGACGCCTTTTTACCGAAGGACTTTGTCCTGCAGACCGAATGCATGTCTTGGCTGTTTTGGCAAATGGGCAGCACGCCCTTTTTGGGCGGTGGCTTCGGCCATTTTTATGCCTACGCGCCCAGCAAGATGGAATACCCCATCAACCGCTTTGCCATGGAAGTTAAACGCCAAATGGATGTGCTGGACAAACACCTGGCCGAACGACCTTTTCTGGCTGGCGAGGAATACAGCATCGCTGACATGGCTGTCTGGCCCTGGTACGGCGCCCTGGCCAAAGGCCAGCTCTATGAAGCAGGTGAGTTTTTACAAGTACAGGAATACACCCACGTGATTCGCTGGGCCGACCAAATTGCCCAGCGCCCGGCGGTACAGCGTGGGCGTATTGTCAACCGCACCTGGGGCGAACCAGGCAAGCAGTTGGCCGAGCGGCATGATGCGAGTGACTTTGACCGCAAGGCTTAGGCCAGCTAGCTTGCTTTGACTCTTTCGCTTTGAGGGATTTTCAATGAACGTTTTATCCCGCCGATTGCTCTTTTGGGCCCTGACGCTATCCGCGAGCTTGCACCCTGCCTTTGCCCAGCCGGTATCTGCCGACACCTTCAAGCCCTTGCTTAGCGCCAGCTACCGCTCGCCCGGCAATGTGGCGCGCGACCCTTACCGGCATCCGGCCGAAACCCTGGCGTTTTTTGGTGTCCGTCCTGATAGCACCGTGGTAGAAATCCTGCCTGGCAGTGGCGGCTATTACATGGAGATTCTTGCGCCGTGGCTCAAGGACAAGGGTTTGTATATCGCCGCGAACCGCGATGGTTCGCAGCCGCAGTACCAGGCCGACCATGAAAAACTATTGCAGCGCCTGGTCAAGGAACCCGACTT
>CANNEW010000203.1 GCA_947503685.1 Comamonadaceae bacterium
GTTGCGCCCGAACTGGCCAGCATTTTGTTCTTTCAAGCGGAGGTGCCTGTGGGCCTGGGTGTTTTGCCGCGCCTAGTACATACCCGCTTTGGTTTTCACATCATCGAGATACGCGAGCGGCGCGAGGGCAAGCCGCTGGATTTTGCGGACGTGCGCGAGCGTGTAGCCGCGCAACTGGCCCTGCAATCGCGCGCCAAGGCCTTGCACCAATACATGGGTTTACTAGTGGGACAGGCGCGGGTCGAAGGGATCACATTGGACGCTTTCGACTCACCCCTGGTGCAGTGAGCAAGGCAATGCACGCGGTGCAATAAAAACATGCCGATCAATGCCATGCCGAGCGCGCTCTCGGATCTTCTGCATTTGCGTCAGACCATTCTGCCCAAGCGACTGATGGCGCCGGGCCCCGATACCGAGCAACTCGCGCTGATCCTAAATGCGGCTGCGCACGCGCCGGACCATGGGCAACTGCTGCCCTGGCGTTTTGTGCTGATCGCCGATGCCGAGCGTGCGGCCTTGGGACGGGCTTTTTCTGCTGCACTGCTGGAGCGCGATCCCACCGCTTTGCCTGAACAACTGCAGCAAGCTTACGAAAAAGCGCTGCGCGCGCCATTGCTCATGATGCTGGTCGTGGAGGATGTGCGTGGTGACGTGCAAATTGGTTTATTGGAGCGGGTGGTTTCGGCCGGTTGTGCCGTGCAGAACATGCTTTTGATGGCCACCGCACTGGGTTTTGGATCGGCGCTAAGCAGTGGCAAGGCCTTGCGCTCTTCCAGCTTGCGCGCACTCTTTGGTCTGAGCCAGCATGCGCATGCCATCTGTTTTGTCAGTGTGGGAACTGCCCAGCGGGGCAAGCCAGCGCGTGTCCGGCCGGATGCCACCCAGTACGTAAGCTATCTATCGACGAAGGCCTTATGAAAATTGAAAATTTCTCCGATCTGTTGCGTGCGGCGCACGCGCAGCCCTTGCAGCAGCGTTTGCTATTGGTGTTTGTCGACGCCGTGCTTGCGGACGATGCCAATACACAGCAGCGCGCCGGGTTCGCAGCGGGACATGGGGGGTCACTGGTGCCCATCATGTGTGTGGACAAAAGCCCGGACGAGCTACCCTCTTTTGACGCCTTGGTACAGGAGGCGGCCCAGCTCGGGCAGGCATGGCGCTTGGTATTTTCTGCCGCCATGTCCGGAACCACGCACAGCGCGCCGCAGGGCAAAGCAGTGGACGCGGCCTTGAAGACCATGGTGCAAAACATTGAGCGGGGCGAGATTGCTGGCTATCTCGCTTTTGACCGCCAGGGCTTACCTATGGTTCTGGCGTAATGCGCTGATGACTCTGGGCAGCAAACGGGGCACAGGAGCAGACCCTCTAGGGATGACTGCGGCAACTTAAGGATGCATTTGAACTGTCTTGCAACATGGCCACTTTGATCCAAATAGATAAGCCAGGCACAGGCGACAAACCCCGGTTTGCCTTGTGGGAACTTGGGTTTCGCCCCTTTTATCTGCTGGCCAGCAGCTTTGCCGCGCTCTCCATAGGGCTGTGGGCTTTGCAATTGAATGGGTATTTACCCAATGCCTATTTGCGCGGTCCGATGTGGCATGCCCATGAAATGCTGTTCGGATTCACCTTGGCAGTCCTGACCGGTTTTCTATTGACGGCAGCACAAAATTGGTCGGGGCAGCCCACACCCAAAGGAGCCTACCTGGCCGCACTGGCAGCCTTGTGGGTGGCGGGCAGGGTATTGGTGCTCTCGCCATGGGGCTGGCTGGCTGCTGCAGTGAATGTAGCCTTTCCACTGGCCCTTGCGACCGCATTGGCCATCCCGCTGTACAAAGCGCGTAACCGTCGCAACTATTTTTTCGTCGCCTTGCTGGTACTCATGGCATTGGCTCAGCTGCTGGTGCACCTCAATGGACTGGAGGCCATTCGGATACCGGGGTGGGCGGGAATTTTGCTAGGGCTCGATGTCATGCTGTTTGTAATTTGTGTCATGGGCGGACGTGTGATCCCCATGTTTACCAACAACGCAATACCTGGCGCACAGGCGCTTCGTCACCCTTGGGTCGAAAAAATTGCACTGGGTTTGGTTTTGCTCATTCTGGTCGCAGACGCATTACAGGTGACAGGTACATGGTTAGCGTTGCTGGCCTTGTTGAGCATGGTGGCACATCTGATTCGCTTTTGCCTGTGGCGGCCATGGAAGACCTTGAAAACGCCTTTGGTTTGGGTTCTGCATGCAGCCTATGCCTGGATTCCCCTGCACTTGGCATTGCGTGCTATGGCGGCCATGGACTGGGTGTCGTCGTCGGCTGCCGTCCATGCCCTGACCACCGGTGCCGTTGGCGGCATGGTTATTGGCATGATGACGCGCACCGCCTTGGGTCACACCGGAAGAAAGCTGATTGCAGGAAAGGCGGAGATCAGCTGTTACGCCCTAGTGGCCGCGGCCGCGTGGGTGCGTGTCGGCGTTCCCCTAGTTGACGCATCGATGCTCCCGGTTGCCATTCTGGTTTCGGCAACGCTGTGGTCCGCTGGCTTTGCCATCTATACCTTGAAGTACTGGCGCATTCTCAACTGGGACTGAATCGCTGGGCTAGCAGCTATTGGTGCTTTCGGGAGCTGCTAATTTGCTGCGTCCTGCTGTTGGCAGCGCGGCGCAGTGATCGCATGGCCATGGTCTTTTGTGTAAGGGGAGTGATGGGTCTTCGCCCATGGCTGGCGGCTATCGAACACGGTCTACGATTGCCACTCGTCGGCACTATTGTCGATTCATCGCAAAGGTTGTGAGGCGTCGATTACTGCGACCTAAACTGCACGCTATGAACACACAAACACCACTTCTTCATGCTTGGCGCTCTTTCTGGGTTCTCAAGAAACAACGTAGCGAAGCAGCCTGGGCGCGTCTGCTGATCAGCACGGGCATCGCTATCGCAATGGCGCTGATCCTGCTCAGTTTGGCGGGACTATTCACCGGCAATCTGACCAAACTCTCCTGGTGGTCCCATGGATTACCGAGCTGCTTGTTCATCTCCCTATGCATCTCGTACACGATCCACGGGCTTTATCGAGGCATTGAGATGGCGCTACCCGTCGCCGTGATCTACCGCATATCTGCTTGGCGCGACTGGCGCGCATCCATATTTTTCGGCATGGTGGGTATCCTTGGAAGCTTGTTGGGTGGTGGGATTGCCTTGAGTCTTCTCAGCCTGTTATTCAATGTTGACGTCGTGGGAGTGGTCACCCCACACTTCATAGGCAATTTCCTGCTGATCACAGTCGCCATCACAGTGACCAACTTGCTCTGGTGGAGCTTGCACGCCAGACGTCAGGCGCTGAAACTCCAGGCCACGGAATCCCAGTTGCGGCTGCTCCAGGCCCAGATCGAGCCGCACTTCCTGTTCAACACGCTAGCCAATGTTCAAAGCTTGATGGATCACGATACGCCCCGTGCCAAGTTGATGCTAGAGGCGTTCTCCGAATACCTGCGTACCAGCCTTTCTCAATTGCGCAGTGCTGACAGCACGCTTGGAGCTGAGTTGGACATGGTGAAAGGCTACCTCTTGCTGCTACAAATTCGTATGGGCGAGCGGCTGCAGTTTGTGATCGATGCAGATGTCCAAGCGCGCGCCGCCATAGTTCCGCCCTTGCTACTACAACCTCTGGTTGAAAACGCGATCCATCATGGTTTGGAGCCCAAGGTTGAGGGCGGCCAATTGCACATCAGCGCCAGTGTGAATGAGGGTCGACTGGAGATTTGCGTCAATGACGATGGTCTGGGTCTGCAGGCGCCCCTGCGCGCCGGACGATCCGGCAATGGTGTGGCTCTGGAAAATATTCGTGCACGACTGAAAACGCGCTACGCCGACAATGCGAGCCTGAGCCTGCACTCGCTGCCAGTGGGCACGCGGGTATGCCTGAACATTCCGTACAACGCTAAGCCATGACCCGAGCCCTGATTGCCGACGATGAACCCCAACTGGCTCAGTACCTGAGCAAGCAATTGGGCCAACTCTGGCCTGAACTGGAAATCGTCCATATCGCCAAGAACGGCATAGAAGCAGCGACCAAGATTGCAGAGCTTCAGCCAGAACTAGCGTTTCTCGACATCCAGATGCCTGGTCTCAGCGGACTGGAGGTAGCGCAGGGAATCGAGGGTTCGACCCGGGTCGTATTCATCACTGCATACGACGAATACGCTGTACAGGCCTTTGAGCAGGCCGCGCTGGACTATCTGCTCAAACCCTTGAGCTCCGAGCGCTTGACGCGCACGCTGGAACGAGTAAAGGCCACGCTACAGCAACCACCATCGACGGCGCCAGATTTTCCTGATGCCCGCTTGGCCGACGCACTAAGTCGCCTGCTGCGTGTGCCTTCCAGCCATGTGCCGCGATTGCGCTTTGTACGCGCAGCCCAAGGGGAGCGGATGCAACTGATTGCGGTCGAGGACATCCTGTTCTTTCACGCTGACGACAAATATACGGTAGTGCAGACGGTGGGCGGCGAACATTTGATTCGTATGCCGATTGTGGAATTGGCCGCGCAACTGGATCCGGACCAATTCTGGCAAGTTCACCGCTCGACACTGGTGAATCTGAAGTACCTGGCAGGCACAAGGCGCGACGAGGCCAGTCGCTTGTTCGTGCGGATCAATGGGCACGCCCCAGAGTTGCCGGTGAGCCGCGCCTACGTTCATTTGTTCAAGGCTATGTAGAAGGCTCACATTCCTACATCACTATCACAGCCATACGGCTCTAGCATTGGGGTTTCGGATGACCAGAGCGAGCGAATTCAATTTTTGGGTCCAACATCCTCTCAGTTTGATTGATGGGCAATGGATTTGACTGATTTAATCCAAATGAAGCGCTCACACTGCCCATGCCACAGCGCGTTTTGAATGCTAATCAACAACGGAGCAAGATCACTCCACCGTTACCGACTTCGCCAAATTACGCGGTTTATCTACATCGGTACCGCGTGCGCAGGCGGTGTGGTAGGCCAGCAGTTGCAGCGCTACGACATGCAAGATCGGCGACAGATGGCCATAGTTTTCCGGCATGCGGATGACGTTGATGCCCTCGCTGGTTTGGATGTGCGTGTCAGCATCTGCCAACACATACAACATGCCACCACGGGCCCGTACTTCGTGCATATTGCTTTTTAGCTTTTCCAGCAAGGCATCGTTGGGTGCAACAGTCACCACCGGCATGGCACTGGTGACCAAAGCCAGGGGCCCA